>JAQCBM010000172.1 GCA_027729865.1 Actinomycetota bacterium | reverse complement strand
TCTACAACCAGACCGCACTCGCGGCCTGACCACTCAACCCCGCGAGGCAACCAAAGCGGGGGCAGTCCCTTGGACTCAGGTCGGATCGGAACGGCTCTGTTCGGCCCGAGAATCGTTGGTACGCCACAGATTCCTCATGTACGGCATCTGTCGCGATGCGCCCGCACGTCGTCCCCACGTCGACGGCTCAAGATTCCGAAGGATCCCGAACTTCGGTCTCGATCGTCCCTTGCGCTGCACGCGAGCCATCGAGTCCGCCACCCGGTCCTCGAAGTAGATAACCGACTCCAACAGCCAGAATCGCACCGGCCAACGGTCCAAGGGCGTACACCCAGATGGTGGAGAGATCACCTCCGACCAAGTTTGGTCCGAAGGTGCGCGCGAAGTTCATCGAAGCACCCGATAGCGGTGCAGCCCAGAGTCCTGCGAGGCCTATGTATCCACCGACGCCAATCGCCGCGATGATGCCGATGTTCTGCGCCCCGGATGACGTTCACAAGATCACGCTGACAAGCCCGAAGGTGAGGACGAACTCAACGAAGAAGGCAGTGATCGGTGCGGTGTCGGCCCCGGGGTAACTTCCACCCACCGTGGCGGAGATACCGGTAAACCAGTGCACCGTGAGTGCGGCGACTATCGCGGCAACAATCTGGACGACGATGTACGCAGGCACGCGCCGCCAGGGGAAGTCGCCACGTAGGGCGAATGCGACGCTCACACCAGGGTTGAGGTGCGCGCCGGAGACCTTGCCCATGAACATGATGATGGCCATGACCATGAGTCCGGGTGCAACCACGGCAGCGGCCAGGCTGACCGTTCCCGGGTACTGCTTGCCGACCATGGGAGCCCCGGCGGCAACGAGCACAAGGAAGAACGTGCCGACGAATTCGGCGATGAGTCGTCGCCATTCTTGGTGAGGATCGGCGAAGTCGTCGATTGCCTTCAGGATCCCAACCTGGTGTTGCGCTGATTGTTCACGCATCAATGATCCGGCACGGAATGAGTTCGTTCTCACTCATGTGATAGCTGGCGCAGACTCGGTGGTAGCCGTCCGCGATCGTCAGACTGACCGCACGGGTGAAGTCTCCGCGGACTATGAGAACCGGTGACAGTCTTTTGCCTTGGACCATGTCGGCGATGTCGCGTTTCACTGCTGGGTCTTCCATATTCAGCAAGGACAAGTTGGCTGCACGCAGAATGTCCTTGGCGGGATGGTGTGCAATGGGGGCGGCCTGCAATCGAGAGACAAGCGTCTTGGCGGCACTGGGAGACGTGATGAGTCTCAAGTAGGACTCTGCTGCCGGGTAGTCGTGCTCGGCGGGTTCGGCTTGCCACAGGACTTGGGGCACCTCGACCGTGGTGAACGCTTCGACTGCACTGGGATCCTTGAGCGCTTCCTCCGCCTTGGGCTTCATCTTCTTGGCCATACCTGCTCCCCTCGATAGAGCAGAGAGGCTAGTGGTGCTGGGTTAACTTGGGTAACTGCTCGACGTCGACTGCGGCTGCGGCACTCGCTCAGGCTCAGGCCGCACGGCTGGTCGGCGGTACCTGGTCGTCTGCTTCGACGCGTGCGAGGGTCAACTGAGAGCGGAGTGCACACGCACTTCGGCACCGGCGGGAGTGCTCAGGAGGACGACGGGCACGCGGAGCGACTCAGCACGATGCGTCTCCAGCAGATCGATGGCTGAGTTGAGCGCTGGTGGGCGCAAGTAGCCCACGACGTAGCCGTCGATACGGATCTCGATGTCGGCGATGCTCTTCATCGCCGGGTCGATCACAGGCACGAGGGACGCCAACTCAAATCTTGGCGGGTCGTCATGGGCGAATCCGAGTGCTGTGAACGAGGCACCCAATCTCGACTGACCAACGGAGAAAACGGTGTAGTCGGCCTCGCTTGTGGTGACGTCGGCGAGGGTGATCGTGCCCACTTTGGGCACATCGCGTCGGCGGAAGGGCCACATGTCAGATACGTGCACGAGGGGACGTCACGCAGGTGAGCCTAGTGCTGATGTCAGGAGCACGTCTGAGCGCCGTCATCCATAGGGCGAGCTTGCTGAGCCCTCACTGGCGGCGTCGGCGGGGGAGAGCGACGGGCGCGCAAGGAAACTGCCGAATGCGGCTCGAAAGAGTCATTGCGGGAGCCGCCAGAGCGCGACTACTCGATTGATTTACTCTCGTTACGACGCTTCCACCAATGTTTGGCAACTTCAACTAGCACGACGACAACCACGATGTAAATGATCCAGCCAAGTAGTCCCAACTCGATACCCAGCGCATCAACGATGATTCCGAAGATTACGCCCAGGACTATAAGCGCGACTAGTTCGATGATCCAGATTCGTGCACGATTCTCTGAAGCCATTTCTGGGTGCCTCTCCGTGAATGGAATGCTTCCCCTTTTGAGCGGAAGTTTTCCGCGCTAGGACAAGTTGGCTAGGCGTGGGGATTTCACGTCTGAAGCCAGGTGACCCGACCACTCGCCAGCCCGTAAACACCACTGACTATCGCCAGATCTCCACTTGCGGTCATGTCTGCAATGGTCGAGCTTCGCGCCTGTATCTGGCGAGCCTGATAAGTCGCGTTGGCGGCAATGGCGTCGTTAGTTGAGTGACCCGCCGGCAGCGCCTCAACTGCTGGCGCAATCCGCTCCACGAAACTATCTAGGTGCGGTCCCGGCATGTCCCCAGTCTTGACGCTTCCCTCTGTTGCGATGACCGCACCGCATTCTGTGTGACCAAGGACCACGATCACGGAAACCCCCAACGCGGAGGCCGCAAATTCCAAACTTCCAAGACCCACTGACTCAACAACGTTTCCGGCGTTCCGAACAACAAAGAGATTCCCCGGGGCCATGTCGAAGATGAAGTCCGGATCTGTTCGTGAATCACCGCACGTCAGGATTGCGGCGAAGGGTTGTTGCCCCTTCGCGGGAGTGGACGCCAGTGGCGAATAGTTCTTCGCCTTGAAGTTGCGATTAACGCTTCGGGTGTTCCCGCGCTCCAATCGCCTTAAGGCTGTCGCAGGCGAGACAGATGTCGCCGCGGTCGCCGAACTACCTGCCGCAAGAGGGACACCAGCCAAGACGGCAGCCGACGCCGATGCCAACATAAAGTTTCGCCGTGACAAGTTCACAACTGATTCCTTTCCTTGGTGCGGATACCGTCAGCGTTATTCGCGGGCTTGCACCAAAGGCTTCTCGGCACCAGGTGCTTCAAGTGATGCATGTGTCCCGTCGAATTCCAGCGGCGCGTGGTTACAGCTTTTCCATTTCAGTACGTGTTCACGCTAGAAGCACGGCAAGCGGGCGTCTTGTACGAAACGATCATCACACCGTCCCTGCGCCGACGAGCCAAGGGGCTGTTAACTAGTTCTCGGGTGCCGAATGCTGGATCAATTCCTTGAATCGTCGAGTGAAGTCCCCCCGATGACAAGGTATCTGGTGACCACAGAATGACCACAGCCCGTTGACCACACGATGACCACAGAAGCCTTTTCAATGTGGTGTTCTATGAAGGAAACCAACGTCCGTGAACATTTAGTTCATGAGGAAAAGTGGAATAACGACCGCTTACAAGGCGGTTGCTCTACCACTGAGCTACAGGGGCGATGAAGCAGTGAGCGGCACCCTCGCGGGCAGTGAGAACACTACCGGCGTGGGTGCCGCTCGATTCGCTTCCCCCGAGTCGAAGCCGTAAGAACGACGACGACGCAGCGAACGTTCTAGCTGGCCCAGATGGGGTGCAGTGAGTTAGGTCCGGAGGGAGAGGAAAGTTGACTGACCCACGGTCAGCTAGGTGGTGACCGGATAGCCCATTCGAGCCACCTGCTAGTAAGTCCCGTCTTTGCCCGCCCCCTGACGAACTTCGACCTGACCAAATTGCCAATGGAGCACCTTCGAGACGTACAGTGTTGACATGCTGGTTGGGGGAAAGGATGGGGTCCGCGCACTGACGGTGGCGGTCGTGATGGTGTTGGCGTCCCTCGTGGCTGTTCCAGCCGCGACTGCGGCGCCCAGCGCACCGACCGCGAAGGGGTATCAACTCCGAGCCTGCGTCCATAAGAAGACCAAGGCCGTTCGGATCGTCGTTGTTCCCAAGAAGTGCACGAAGCGCGAACGGGCCGTGCGGATCAACACGACGGTCACCCAGCCAACTCCGGCGATCCGCTACGGCGTGGGTGCTCCGACACCTGCGCTGGGTGTTGACGGCGACTTCTACGTCGACACTGCGAACTACGTCTTCTACGGGCCTCGCGTGGCGGGGAACTGGGGAGTCGGGCAGAGCCTGGGGGGCCGACCGGACCAACGGGGCCTGCTGGACCTTCTGGGCCGCAGGGTTCTGGCGGGCCTGCCGGCCCTACCGGTCCTACGGGTGCAACGGGACCGGCTGGTGGGTTCGGTGCATACGGCAGTTTCTTCGACACCGTGGATGCGGCGCTGGAGCCAACTGCAAAGGCCCTACCGCTGAACACGACCGATTTCGCTCAGGGTGTCTCAATTGTCAGTGGATCTCGCGTCACGTTTTCCAACGCGGGAAAGTACAACTTGGCTTTCTCTCTACAGCTCTATAACTCGACGAACGCGATACGCGTGGTGAAAATTTGGCTGAGGAAAAATGGTGTGAACGTCGAATGGTCGGCAGGTGACGTCTACTTGGGTCGGGCGACCGAGACCGAACGAGCCATCGCTGCCTGGAACTATTTCGTGGACGTCAGCGCAGGTGATTACTTCGAAATCGCTGCAACGTCGGACGCAACCGGTGTCTCGGTGTTGGCCGACGAACTTTCAGACCCAAAGATCCCCTCGACCATCCTCACGGTGAATCAGGTCGGCTAGCGGGCTTTCCGCCGTGGGCCCGTCATGGGGTTTCCGTAGTATCGAGGAGTGATCTGCCGTGGGCACTGAAGTCCTCCTGCTTGTGCTGGTGGTGGCCCTGATCGCGGCTAACGCCGTATTCGTTGCGGCCGAGTTCAGTTTCGTCACGGTCGACCGGCCGAGCGTGGAGCGCTTGGCAGAAAGCGGTGATCGGCGC
>JAQCBM010000171.1 GCA_027729865.1 Actinomycetota bacterium | reverse complement strand
ATCACCCCGTCACGCACGCTTCGATCCAAAACCAAGCGGCCCAACATGACTCGCATCGCGATGAGGCTCCCCGCCTCAGCAAGGACTGATGTCCTCGATGGTGTTTCGCAGACCAATGCCCACATGTCCACTCCCCCGCTCGCGCCGCTAGCGCCAGTCAGCAAACCCAGCCGTTAGGCCGAGCCGTCATCGGCGAGTACGTACCTGGGCGGAAGTCAACAATCACGCGGCGCCAACGTGAAGGCCAGTACCGGCATCACCCCGACGTTGAGATCATCCCCTGTGACGCTGCAAACTCCGCCGAGTAGCCTTGGTCAACCGCGTTCACCCGATCGGACCAGTCCCTCCACATGTTCTGCTGCGGCGGATCGGCCCGAAGCTGATCAAGATCTGTCGTGACGAAGTCCCCAAGGATTGCCTTGCGCATTTGCGGGCTGTAGTTGTGGGAAGCCATGTGTGCCAACCGGTAGTGCCACAGCACGACGTCGCCCTTCGCTCCCCAGCAGTCGACTGGTTCGGTGTCGTCCATGATCCGAGCGAGTTCCTCGTGATACTCCGGCGGATTCAGCAGACCCTTGAAACTCGGCATTTGCGGGTAGTACGGAATCCGAGCTTGGTCGTATTGCATCCAAAACAGCGGATATAGGCGTCGATGCGAACCGGGCCAGACCTTAAAGGCTCCACCGTCAGGAAGCACGTCGTCGATCAATCCGACGGCGCCGATCATGATCGGGGTACCGTCGGTGTGCGCCTGGTCGGGCTTGCGTGGAACATCACCGTACGGCAGGGTGCAGTAGATGCCACGAACGCCGTCAACACCGACGGAAGGATCGACGGGCCCACCAGGCCAAGCAGGCCCGCTTGATCCCATTGCCGATCCACCCGGAATCGGCTTTACGAGCCTTCCCTCCCCGAGCAGGGACTCGGCCGCGTCAACGACCGGAGGGCAGAAGAGCGTTTCGATAACGTCCGGGTCAGGGCCGAGAGTTCGGATCTGCCAGCGGTAGCCCTCTCTCACGTGCAACGGGTCGTCTGACTGGCTACTTTCGTCGAACGGGCCCACATGCGTTGCCGGGTCGTCACGCACCATCGGCACATGGCCGGGAAGTTCATTCCACATCTTCTCTTCCGTGCGGTCACACAATGCAGGGTCCATAGCCCCTCGAAGAATCAGGTAGCCATTTGCTTTGAAGAAAGCGATCTGCTCGTCGGTCAGCGGTTGGTCCATGTTGTCACTCCCCCTAGCTGTGGAGTACTCGTCTCGGCAGCAAGCCCCGGGCAGACCCGTAGCCCCCTTCGAGTTCTCTCAAGTTCGACTTTACTGCAACTAGAGTCAGTGTCAATACCGCTACAGATTGTGACCCCCTCTAGCCCCCTCAACACTTAACACCTTTGTACGCAGCATTCGATAGCCCCGCCGGTCGGCGACTTCGCGATGCACGAACGGTAAGGTCTGCGAGATAATGCGCCGCCGTTCATCAGCACAGAAGACGCGAACTCGAATGCCAGCCCCCCAGCGGCGAGAACAGCTCCTTGATTCCGCAGCCACGGTTATTCTCAAAGACGGGTTCGATGCCGCGACGATGGAGGCAATCACGGCGGAGGCCGGCGTCAGCAAAGCGCTGGGCTACAGCTACTTCGAACGTATTGATGACCTCTTTCAAGCCCTCTTTGACCGAGAGTTCTCCGCAATCTATCCCTACGTCCGAGAGCGCATGGAGGCAGAGAACGGTCTCGAAAATAAGCTTCGCGGCAAGGTCGATGCATTGCTCGAGATCACTGCCGCACGTCGCGATTTGTACATTGTCCTCGACCGATACCTGATGGGACCATCCTTCACGCAGGGGCGCGACCGTCGTCGCGCCGAGTGGATCGGCTATGTCGCAGGACTCTTCGAAGCCGAACTCGGCGTGTCGAAGACCACTGCCGAAACCATGGCGTCCCTCGTTCAGGCGGTAGACAACGCCACGATGAGTCTTTACCTCGACCCGAGCCGACCAGTCTCCGAGACGAAGGAAATAACCCTCCAACTCAATCTCAGCCTCCTGAAGTTGAGAACCTAGATCCTCTGAGACGTCATAGGTCGCCTCGCATCGTTGGCGATGCGACCGGAACCGCATTCAAGACGTTGTGGCACGCAACTGCTGCGTCCCCGACGACCCTGAGTTCTGGCACCTCATGTGCGCATCTGTCAGTCGACAGCGGACACCGAGGCCGATACGCACACCCTTCGGAGCTTTGCGTGGCATCGGGAGATTCCACGACATCACCGCTGAAAGTCGGTTGCCTCGATCGTGCCGACAGCCTTGGGACGGCATCGAGCAGAGCGTGGGTGTACGGATGCCGGGGCGAGCCGAGGACGTCGTTGGCCGACCCCTGCTCCACGACCTTTCCGCGGTACATGACGGCAACATCGTCAGCTACCTGTCGAACGACACTCAGATCGTGCGAAATCAGCAGGTAACCAACGCCCGTTTCGGCTTGCAGATCCCGAAGTGTCGTCAGAACTCGCGCTTGTGTCGACACGTCGAGAGCGGAGACCGGCTCGTCCAGCACGAGGTATCGGGGCCGCAGCACCAGAGCACGTGCAATCGCGAGCCGCTGCCTCTGCCCCCCGGAGAACTCCGCCGGGTATCGGTCGAGATCTCGAGGCTGCAGTGGAAGTCCCACGAGGTCCAATGTCTCGAGAACAGTCTGCCGACGCGACGATCGTGCCCCGCTGCGGTGGATTGCGAGCGGTTCACTCAAGGCGCTGCCCACCCGCTGTGTCGGGTCGAGCGCCGACGCAGGGTCTTGAAAAACGACCTGGACGTTGCGCCGCACCTCGCGCAACTGCCTTCCCGAGAAGGAGCCAAGATCCGCACCGTCGACCGTCACAGAACCCGCATCAGGACGATTGAGGCCCAACATCAGTTCGGCAGTCGTTGTCTTGCCCGATCCGCTCTCCCCCACCAGAGCGAACGTCCTTCCGGGTTCGACGACCAGGGAAACGTCATCGACTGCCTTGCGCACGGCGCGAGGTCGACCGAAGATTGAGCGCTCGATGACGTAGGCCTTGACGAGATCTCGTCCGACGAGCGTCATGTCACCCCTTCGAGGTCGACCTCGCCGAATCGGTGGCAGCGAACAGTTCGACCCTCCTCGATGGCCTGTAGCTCAGGCGCTTCGACCTTGCAGCGCTGCTCCGCGTACGAGCAGCGAGCAGCGAAACGACAGCCGTCGACACGAGACCCGGCTGCTGGCACATCGCCGGGAATACCGACCAGAGCAGCCTCTCGATCCAAGCGATCAGGGACGCAACGCAAGAGTCCCTCGGTGTAGGGATGAGCCGGAGCGGCAAAAACGTCCGATGTTCGACCCGCCTCAACGATCTCTCCTGCGTACATCACGGATACTTCGCTGCACGTTTGGGCGACGACGCCAAGATCGTGCGTGACCAAAACCATCGACATGTCGAGCCGTTCGCGTAGCTCAGCAAGAAGGTCCAGCACCTGCGCCTGAATCGTGACGTCGAGCGCCGTAGTCGCTTCATCAGCGATGAGAAGCTGCGGTTCACACGAGATGGCGAGAGCGATCATTGCTCGTTGCTTAAGGCCTCCGGAGAGCATATGTGGGTAGTCCTTAGCGCGGCGCTCCGGATTGGGAAAGCCCGCAAGGCGAAGGGCCTCAATCGCTCGATCCCAGGCTTCCTGGCGAGAAACTCTGCGGTGCCATCGAACCGGCTCGGCGATCTGCGCTCCAATCGTGAAGGACGGATCGAGAGATACCGACGGTTCTTGGAACACGATGGCTGCAACGTTGCCCCGAACCTTGTTGAGTACGCGAGCGCTGGCACCCACAATCTCCACACCGCCCACCTCGATCGAGCCGGAAGTAACGCGTGTCCCCGAGAGTTCGCAGAGACCAAGAGCGGCAGACATCATGACCGATTTGCCCGCCCCCGATTCGCCAACAATGCCGACGCATTCGCCCGCAGGAACGCTAAGCGAGACGCCATGAAGCAGCTCGATTGTCACCCCATCGGCTTCCGTTTCGATGACGAGGTCAGTGATCTTGAGCGCCGGCGCAGGCTCTCGCCTCGCCACATTGCCGAGCTCCGTCATTTTCCAACCGCTCTGCCAAGCGCCTCACGACCGAGAGCCGACTGAATGCCATCGCCGACCGTGTTCGCAGCCAGGACGATTGCGACAATCACGATGCCTGGCATGACGGTGAGATATGCAGACTCGGTCATGAACTGTGTTCCACGCTGGAGCAGTGTCCCAAGGCTTGCGTCGGGTGGCTGGGCGCCAAACCCGAGGTAACTCAGGCTGGCCTCGGCGAGCACTCCATAGCCAAACATCAATGAACCCTGAACAACGATTGCGGGAAACGCGTTCGGGAGCACGTGCCTCAAAAGGAGTCGGCTCTGCCGGGCGCCGGTTGCCTCTAGTGCCCGCATGTACGTCAGTGGCGCCACTGCCATCGCAGAGGCCCGGGCGATCCGGAAGAAGCGAGGGGCGAAGGCAACTCCGATCGCAATGGCTACTTGGGTCACGCCTGGCCCTAGAGCCGCCACGAGTGACACGGAGAGCACAAGCCCCGGAATGGTCATCAACGCATCAGCGATGCGTCCGGCAACGTAGTCGAATCCGCCACCCCGGTACCCGGCAACCAGTCCAGGAACGACTCCGGCTACTGAACCGATCAGAACCGAGAATCCAGCCGTAAGCAGCGAGAGTCGGCAGCCTGCAAGCACGCGGGCAAGAAAGTCTCGGCCGAGATCATCATTGCCAAGTGGATGCTCAAGTGATGGACCCGCAAACGATGCATCAATGTCGATCGTTCCGCCGTCCAACATGCCAAGTTGGTAGCCACCCACCGACAACAGTGTCAGTACCAGCAGGAACATCAACGACCCGAGGGGGGCTTTTTGCTTGGTGAAGCGTTTGATGAATCCGTGCCGGCGTCGGAGCGACAACTGCACCGGCTCACGATTGACCTGCGCCGATCCCGAGCGAAAAGATGAAATCTCGGGTTCGCCAGCGCGCGA
>JAQCBM010000170.1 GCA_027729865.1 Actinomycetota bacterium | reverse complement strand
GTTGCTGTCGCCAAACTCACAGCGAACCGCGCAGATGACCTGATTCGCCGACTCACGACACCCGAACCGTCCAGCGACTGACTGCCGCCAATGTCGTTCTGCTTCAGAGAAGGTGATCGATGATCCGGCGTGGTTCTGCGGATCAGAAGGGATACCTGCCCCTAGAGGTGTGCAGTCTTCAGCTCCCAAGAGCGTTCTTAAGCGCCAGCCCAACCGCTCGAGCAACCGGAGGTGGGAAAGCATTGCCTACTTGCCGGTATTTGTGTGTTTTCGCGCCTTGAAACTTCCAGTTTCTTGGGAAGCCTTGAAGGACCGCTGTCATTTCAACGGTCAGGCGAATCGACCCTTGATGACCCGGCTGCGGGGGCTCGTTAGCAAGAACCAGACCATCGACACCCATCTCGGCCCAGGCCTTTCGGGCCCGTGTAGGCCCCAAATCAGGCCCTCCATGGAGCTTTGAACCCCCACATAGCGTTGGCCCGATCCGATCGGCTTGATCGGCCCACTCCTCGGCCCCCTCCCAGCCGTCGGCGGCCACCAAGGGGAGCAAGGCCTGTCCAACAGTCTTTGGCTTTCGTTTTCTCGCAGGTGGCCAGTCAAAGCCCTCCGCCCACTGCTCCTTAACCGCGACCAAGATTGCTCTTGGTCGGAGTTGCGGAACGCCGTAGTCGCTCGCGTTCAGTAGGCGGAACGGGAACACCACGTAACCCATTGATTCGAACTCTCGCGAAATCTCATCGCGGTAGGTATCAAACCGGCGGTCGAGAATCCCACGCACATTCTCGATCATCACTGCACGAGGACCGGATTCTCGGGCGAGACGGATCATCTCCGGAAACAAATCTCGATCGTCTGCCGCACCTTTCTGAAGGCCGGCGACGCTGAACGGCGGGCAAGGGACTCCACCCGCAAGAAGGTCGACTGGGCCGAGTGTGGTCCCGTCGACGAATCGGACGTCTTGTTCCGCAACTTTCCACTTCGGCCGATTGGTTCGCAGGGTTTCGCATGCCCAACGGTCGTTCTCGACGAGCAGGCTGTGTGAGAAGCCTGCTCGTTCGAGACCAAGTGCCTGCCCACCGGCTCCTGCACATATCTCCACGGCGACAAGTGGCTTTGCCGACGTCGTTTTACCTGCGTTCTTGGGGGTCATGTTCGTCATACCTATCGAGTCCTCACCATTTGCTGCATCAGTCCGCAAAGCCGTCAGCCCTAGACATCGACGCCGTACTCCCGGAGCAGGACGTCACGCTCGTCCGATGTCAGTTTGCGATCTCCTCTGATTTGCTCAGCAATCTGGTGGCGAGCGCCAAGGGCGGTGTCAGGAACAGCCGACTTGAGCGTGTAGGTCTGTTGCCCCGCCGAGTGGGTTGCCTCAATGTCGAAACCCAGAGTTCGAAGTTCCCGGGTTCGTCGCTCGGTTTCGCTTTGCTCGTGGTTGATCATCTTGAGGGAGGCAGCAGTGACTGGTTTCCCTACGTTGCGAACGAGGTAAGCCAACAGGATCCGGTGCGACGCAGAGAAGTGACGCATTCGCCGGTATGCCTCAGGAACCTCACTAAATGCGTCGAGTGCAGAACGCACGAGTTCTACGGCTGCATTGAGCGACTGATCCTGCCCGAAGCGCTCGCGAGCAAGCTGAGCGAACGCTGTCGCAAGTGTCGATTTGGCCTCGAGGTAGGCCGCTATCAAGGTTGGATCATCAGACTCTTGGTCGTCCAGGGCGCTCACCAACGCTTGGACCGAGTCAAGAGCATCATGTCTGAGCTTGCTCCAAGACGGATTTGTCATGTCTCTCCAATCGGCAGCGGTCGAGCCGGCGGGAAGCGCAACAGCGAAACGTCATCCCCAGCCCCCTCGATCTCCTCAAGATCGCCAAGCCATTCGCGAAGGAAGTTGCGACCGTCCAAGTCTTCATCATTGGCGCGGCGGAACGTAATCCGCGAACCAAGGCTGATTCGGTGGGGCTGTCCCGGAGCCGGACCGTCGTCCTCAAGTGAGCGCTGTAGATCTAGCCCCGCCGCAAACCGACGAACATCTGACACGAAATCAAGCACTAGGACTTTTGACTTGCCGACGGCAACCCTTAGCCCCCGCCCAAGCTGCTGAACGAAGATTCGCCGACTGTGTGTAACCCGTTGAAACACGACCAGATTGACATCCGGCACATCAACACCCTCGTTGAGGACGTCAACCGCGCAAAGAATCCCCACACGGCCGTCAGCAAAGTCCCAGAGAAGCCGATTTCGTTCGACAGGAGTCATTGCGCGACCTTCAGTGCTCTTGGAGTAGATGGGTGAGGCGCGAGCAAACCCGAGTGCATTGATGCTCGCGGACATCCGCTCGGCATGGTCGATCGTCCCGCAGAACACGATCCCCTTGGCGCCGGCACCGAGTTCCTCCCACGCGGACTGCACCCTTTCGACCACGGCATCGTCCCACTGATTGATGAAGAGGGTTCGATTGATGGCCTTCGGAGTGAACCTGTCGCCTTTGAGGTCGCGGAGCGCCTCCCAGTCGACATTGTCGGTGTACATCCGATAGTCGACGTTGGCGAGAAACCCCTTTTTTAAGCCAGTCACCATGTCGACATTGACAACGGGTGGCCCGAATCGATGGTCGAGGCTCTCGCCTCCTGGCCGCCAAGGGGTTGCCGTGAGGCCAATGAGGAAAGGCCCTCCTTCAACCCCAACTCCGAGGCCATCGAGCACGGCCTCGTAGGTAGCAGCACCTAGATGGTGGCACTCATCGACAACGACAACATCAAACTCTGGGAGCGTGACGCCTGCACGGATGACAGACGCAAGCGTGTCGCGTGTTGCTACTACGAGGTCGAAGGAACGAAGACTGCTCCACTCGGGGCGCTCCACGCCGTTGACGACAACTGTCGAGCGGGACGACCCCAGAAAGGGCCAGAACGCCCGCTCGAGTTGATAAACCAAGTCGTTCGTGTGCGCGAGCACCAGCACCTTTGACTGGCGATTTTGCTGGATCCTCCGGATTGATTCTCCGGCTACGAAAGTCTTGCCTAGGCCTGTCGCAAGAACGACCAGCGCAGATCCCGATGGGGAAGTCAGCCACTCGTTGACGACGCTTCGAACAGCGTCTTCCTGATAGTCGCGAACCTTGTACCTGTCCGGCACCCGAACAACGAGAGGGTCCTCGGGGAGCGTTCGGGACGCCTGCGTGAGATATTGCCGGTCCCACAACTGAACACTGATTCCGTCGGCTCGAAGTTTGTTGGCGCGGTCACGAAGGTCGGCTGTGAAGCCTGACTTGCTCACGATTACGGGGACGTCAGCACCGTAGGTCCTTGCGGCAGCAATCGTGCGGTCGAGAACCTCCGAGCCAACCGGATTGCTCCAACGTTTGACTTGAAGAAGCCACCGCTTTCCCGACGTGTGCACTGCAAGGACGTCAGCCCCACCATCACCAGATTCTCCGACGACTGCCACGTAGACGAATCCTCGTTCCGTCATCAAGCGCGCGACTAGGCGTTCGAAGGCCTGCCAACTAGCGCTCGTGACCGCTACGTCCGATAGAAACGAGGAGGTCACGCCAGTAGTTCCTCAAGGTATTCGTGGGCGGCGCGGACCCGCGCGAGGATAAGAGGGTCCTGGTCTTGGTACCGGGCGTAGGCAGCACAGTCGTCCAGGCATCGACCAACGACCCCGATGGTCTGTTGGTTCGCATTGTTCGCGACTTCCTTCCCTACCTGGGCGGGGTCCTGAAGGGACTGCGCCCAGACATTTCCGTACCAGCTCTGGGGGCTGAAGCGAAAGAACCGTGCTAGCACGCTCGCGTTGGCATACCTGAGGTAGGTGCCATCCTCTTTCATCTCGCCCAGACGCTCTAACTGACCCGCGGCGATGAGCCGGTCAGCAAGTTCCAACTCCTCGCTCTTGGTCATTTCGGCGTAAAAATCAGCCGCCTCGGCGCACTCAGCGAGCCGTTCGGCGACTTTGGCGAAGAGACTGCGAACTGCGTCCGCCATCTGCTCGGGGCCAGTTGCCAACTTGTGCCCCCACACCGAGGCGAGCACGGATGCTGCGATGTTGTGCACTGAGTGCTCTTTGCGTCCGGACAGCGATGAGTTGACGTCGCGCAGGTATTGAGCGGCTTCGACGGCCACTGCCTCTTCAAGACGGATTCCGAGTCGTGTGAACGAGTCATGGGCGGGATCAATGAAGATTCGGATTGACCCCGGGGTCTTGAACGCCAATGTTGGGACGCTTGGTTGGTTCCAAGCCGGTCGGAGCGGACTCGCCTCGAACACAGCAACATCCAGGGGCTCACTCTGCTGGCCACCGGCAAGCGGGAAACGACGGTCCTCGAATGAGAGATCGGGCCGCCCCGCCGCAGTCGACAGCAGCGAGCTCTCTGAGAACGGATTATCAGCGCCGTGAACGCCTCCACATTGAGCGCAAACATCCGCATCAACCTCATTGGTGGCCTCACAGATCTCGCATTGCCAGGGTTCTAGAACTTCAGGGATCTGAGACACTCCGCACTCAGGGCACGACGTGCTTGACGCCGCAATCTGCACGCCACATTCGACACATGCCTTACCTCGAAGAATGGCGTCACAGCCCTCGCAGACCTCGGCCTCGGGAAGACCTTCAAATCCGCATTGCGCGCAGGCTTCGAGCTTCTCTACATCCGGGACCCCAGCCCCCTCGACAAGGTCCCACCACTTTTCGTCGTCGTAGTACCCGGGTTCTTTGTTGAGGAAGCGCTCATACAGTTCGCTTTCAACATCTCGGCTGATTCGAACGGCTTTTTGCTGCGTGCTGTCGTAGCGGCCCATGTACATGTCGGGGCGCCCAAAGTTTCTGACTTTGCGGTAGCCCTGGAACAGCTTCGAGACCGGTGTCTCGTTGCGCTCTCCTGCCTCCCACTTGCTTGGGAGGAAAGAGCCCCCTCGGAGAAACTCCATCGCGCGGATCCACTCCTCGCTGGAGCGCTGAAAGTCCTGTTTGCCAAAGTCAACCGGGACTCGGTCAAGGTGAATCTCACCGACGATTCGTCCGTACTGCTGGTCTACGGGGTACTCCTTGATGGACTC
>JAQCBM010000169.1 GCA_027729865.1 Actinomycetota bacterium | reverse complement strand
CTTGGCCTCGCGCTCGTCACTGCGGGACCACTGCACCGCAATCGCAATCAACACGATCAGGGCAGGGATCTCCCCCAGACCCCAGGTGATCTGACCACCGAGAAGCGTGTCCGCCAGCGGATCGGTGACCCAATCAGGCCGGACCACTCCGTACCACTCGACAGCCATCGGTGTGCTGCCCATCATCATCGCCACCGCGAAGAAGCCATGGACGGCGAGCGCGAGAAGCAGCATCAAGAGACGACCCCAATAAGGCAACGGCCGAGGACGCGGATCAATACCGATCAACACCCAGTAGAAGAGGTAGCCGGAGATGATGAAGTGCGCCTGCATGATGACGTGGCCAATGTGCGATCCCATCAACCAACCGAACAACGGTGTCATGTACAAGCCGTAGAGGCCGATGACATACACAAAAAAGACGTAGAAAGGATTGGTGAGAACGCGCGTGATCGGGCTGTGCAGGAACCACACGAGCCATTCGCGGGGACCGCGCTCATTCCCGCGCGCCGGTTTGATCGCACGAAGAGCCAGGGTTGCCGGTGCTCCCATCACGAGCAGGATCGGCGCAAGCATCGTCATGACCATGTGTTGCGTCATATGTAGACCAACGGACACCTGCGAGTAGATGGAGATACCAGAGCTGGTCGTCCAGATGATGACGCTTATGCCGCCAAGCCACGAAACCAATCGCATGACCGGCCAGGTGATGCCCGCCTGTCGAATGCGGATGTAGCCGATGACGTACAGCGCCGCTGCAATCAGGCTCGCCGTGAAGAACAGTGGATCCGGACGGAATCCGAACACAACCGTCTCGACCGTTGGGGCCGGTGGGTACGGGAAGCCCAGCAGTGATTCACCGTACGAGGGCAGCAATTGCTCCTCGCGTGGGTAAGGACTCGATGCGAGCGAGACTCCCAGCCCGATGGCCACTGCCATGATCGTCAATTCAATGGCCGCAAGGCGAACGAAGGTTTGTGCGCGAGAAAGCGAGTCCAACGACGGAATCACCCGTTGGCGCAGCAGGAAGCCGATCACTGCTAGCCCGATGATCAAGCCGACCTTCATCAGCGTTACCTGGCCGTACCCGCTGGTCAGCAACTGCTCCACGCCATCTACTCGGGTGTAGGCATTCGCGAGACCGCTGATCGCAAGCAGGATGATGGCGGTGAGCGCGATTGCGGAAAAACGTTGAAGCGGGCGCTTGAGCGAGACGTCACGGCGCAGCGCGTGCATGGTGAGTGCAAGTAGGCCCCCAACCCATAACACTGCGGACACCATGTGCGTGACACCAGCGGTGGTGGCAAGTTCATGGTCACCTAGTGCGGAACTGTGTCCGGCTAGACCCGGCAACGCCGCTGCGACAACCGCAACCACCAACCACGATCCGGTGGCCCCCGTGGTCGATGCCGTGATTGCACCGACGGTCACGACCACAGCCAGAAGTGCCATGAACAACAAGGCGCGTGTGATGTCGAGTTCATTGGCGTAGGTGGAGACCACGTCGGGGCTCAACGCTTCGCTGAGTGGCACCCCGAGGATCAATGCGAGTTGGAAGAACAACTGCGTCCCAGCGAGAACAGCCCAGATGATCGCCACACGAGCGGCGCGAACGGCATCACGTCGTCCCGCTTGGGACAGCACCCCGTCTTTACCGGAGGGTGCAAGCGCCGTAGCGGACAGCAGCAGGCCGACCGTCGCGATCGCAGCGATGTCGGTGAGGACCCGGGTGACCGGCGTGCCCCATGTGACCAACGGACCAGGGTCCGCCAAACCAGGGAGTGCTTCGTAGACGCCACCGGCGAGCACCAAACCCACCGCAGCGGCCACGACGGCGACCGCGATCAGCGCGGTCGCGATGGACGCGACCGGAAAAGAGCGCAGAGCTTGCGCATTCGGGGTGCTCGTCGTCGGCTTCATATCGGCTACCTGTGGAGCGTCACTGGCGAGATCGAGCCAACATGACGACGGATACGACAACACCGATGCCGACAATTACTGCAGCCGCAATGAGAAGCGGACCGATGAGTGAGTTCCCGGGCTCATCCTCGGCAGGCACGATCTCCTCGAATGTCACCTCGGGAGTGGCCTCGGTGGTCTCATCTGCAGTTACCTCTGCTTCGGAAGGAGAGGGTTCGGCGATCACAGGCTCATTGCTCGGTGCTGGTTCTTCGGCAACCTCTCGCTGCTGCGCATAAGAGAACGTGACTCGCCCGGTCACGGGGTGGCCGTCGGCAGACACCACGCGGAAAGCGACCGAGTATTCGCCGGGGGGCAGATCGGCCGGCCACGGCACCTTGACGTCGGTTCCCGGTGGTGGAGTCTGCGGAACCTCGGTGACCACGACTGGGTTGTCCTGCGCATCGAGAACCGAAATCTCGACCAGATCCGTGAGCAGTTCCTCTGTGAAGGTGAGCACTACTTCCTCGGGCGCAACATCGAGTGTGGCCCCATCTTCAGGATTACTGAAGGCCAACCCTGCATGCCCGGCAGCTCCGGATACGGGCATCACTACGAGTAGTACAGCAGCGACGATCGACACGAGCCAGCGCATGTTTCCAGCGTACGCTGCCGAGAGTCAGTGCACGATTTCGTCCTAGACTTCCCAAGGTGACGGGCACTGAGTTCGAGCAAATAGCGCTGATTCTCGTCCTGGCAGCGGTAGGTGGAGGGCTCGCGAAACTTCTCCGACAACCCGTGTTGGTCGCTTACATCATTGTGGGAATCTTGGCCGGTCCGGCCGTCCTTGGACTTGTATCCGATGGTGAATCGATCGAGGTATTCGCCAAGATCGGCATTGCGATCCTGCTCTTCCTCGTTGGGCTCAAACTCGACATTCACTCGATTCGCATGACCGGCGCGGTCGCGCTGCTCGCGGGCTTGGGTCAAGTTGTTCTGACCGCAGGGCTCAGCTTCCTGATCGCCGTTGCCCTCGGCTTGGGGGTTGTTCCGTCAATCTATGTTGCAGTTGCCTTGACGTTCTCCTCAACCATCATCGTGATCAAACTCTTCTCGGACAAACGCGAACTCGATCAACTGCACGGTCGAATCGCCGTGGGCATCCTTATCGTCCAGGACCTGCTCGTGATCATCTCGATGATCGTCGTCGCTTCCTTAGGGCAGGTGGGCCAGGTGTCTGCCACCGAGACGGTCGTGCGAACGGTGGTGGGTGGCGCGCTGTTCCTTGGTGGTGTAGCGCTAGTAGCGCGCTTCATCATTCCTCGAGTGCTCGAGTGGCTTGCGAAAAGTCAGGAACTCACGCTGCTATTCGGGGTTGCCTGGGCGATTGCATTGGCGGCGGTCTCGTATTCACTTGGATTGAGCTTGGAAATCGGGGCGTTTGTTGCAGGTGTAGCCCTCGCATCCACGCCCTACCGCGAGAGCTTGGGTGCGCGACTTGTCAGCTTGCGCGACATCATGATCTTGTTCTTCTTCATCGAACTTGGAGTGTCCCTCACCCTCGAATCGGCACTTGCGCAACTCGGCCCGGCAATCGTTCTTTCGGTCTTCGTTCTTCTTGCTAAGCCAATCATCGTGATGGCCATCATGGGCTTGCTCGGGTATCGCAAGAAGGTGTCCTTCCGAGTGGGTGTTGCGCTCGCACAGATCAGTGAGTTCTCCTTGATCCTCATCGCCTTGGGGTACTCGCTTGGCCAGGTTGATGAATCCATCCTCGGACTCGTCACGCTGGTGGGAATCATCACCATCACGATTTCCACATACCTGATCGCCTACACGCAGCCGCTATTTGACCGGCTTTCACCCGTGCTTTCGATCTTCGAACGCAAGCATCCGGATTCTCGGGCCGAAGAGCAGCGCCTCGAGCATCCGTACGACGCGATCATCGTGGGTGCGGGACGTCTGGGCGGTGAAGTTGCACACGGACTCGCTGCTCGAGGTGCGAATCTGCTGGTCGTGGACTACGACCCTCAAGCCTTGCGCAACATCGCAGGTCCGAACGTCACCACGCTGTATGGCGATGTTTCAGAGCCAGACTTCGCCGCGTCGCTACCGTTCCACGAAACCGACTCGGTGATCTGCGCGGTGCCGAGTCCATCCACCAACCTCGTCCTACTGCAGACGCTGCGTCGCTATGACTTCGACGGCAGTATCTGTCTCACGGCGATGGATGCGCGTACGGCCGACATGCTTTCCGAGTACGGCGACGTCAGGATAATTAGGCCCTACTCGGTAGCAGCGCAGAGCGTCGTCAGCCAGATCGACATCGCCATCAAGTCAGATAAGCGAGTCGATCCTCCCGGTGAACCGGTCTAGAAGGCCTCTTCCGGTAGGCGCATGATGTCGTCGTCGGTGGCTTCAGCAACCGCACGCTCGGCGGTAAGCAGCGGCAAGCGATTGCGCGCGAACCACTTAGCCGTCTCAACTTTGCCGGTGTAAAACGCCTGATCGCGATCACTCGCTCCGGACTCCAGTGCCGCAAGAGCGACCTCGGCCTGACGGATGAGTAACCAGCCGATCATGAGGTCACCGGTCATCATGAGCAAACGGGTGGTGTTAAGGCCGACCTTGTAGATCTCCTCGGGGTTGGACTGCGAGGCCATCGCCCACTCGCCGAGTTTGCCCACTACGGCCTGCACGTCCTCAAGGGCAACTCCGAGCAGTTCGCGCTCCTTCGCAAGAGCACCCTTGCCTTCGTCACCCTTCACAGTCTCGGTGATTTGCGCTGCCAGGTAGAAAATCGCCTTGAATTGATCGCGGACCATCTTCCGGAAGAAGAAGTCCAGGCCCTGGATTGCAGTGGTGCCTTCGTAAAGGGTGTCGATCTTGGCGTCGCGGATGTACTGCTCGAGCGGGTAGTCCTGCAAGAAGCCAGAACCACCGAAGGTCTGCAGGCCCACGGCGAGCATCTCGTAACTGCGCTCCGAACCCACACCCTTGACGATCGGCAGCAACAGATCGTTCATCCGCTCGGCCATGTCCAAATCGACGTCCGTGTCACCTGCTTGACCCATAGCCACCAGGTCTTGCCAGTACGCGGTGTATGCCACCAGTGCACGCAGGCCTTCTGCGTAGGACTTCTGCAACATGAGCGAACGACGCACATCCG
>JAQCBM010000168.1 GCA_027729865.1 Actinomycetota bacterium | reverse complement strand
GTCTCCAGGCGCGTCGGGGCGAACAGCGAGGACTGCTCCCCCTCTGTTACCCGCGCAACGCGCGACCTGAGAGCTTCACCGTGGCGAGCCACGATTTTCACCGTCGGTAGGGATTGCTCCCTTTTCCAGAGATGCCTACCCGAGCGGTACCGGTGCCTGAGAGTTTGTCGGGGCAATTGCTCCTTCGGCGGCTACGACCCTGGCGTGGGCCGCGGCTCTCTCCCGCACGGGTTAAAGCGGCTCCCTCAGAATAGCCCTGTGGGCTTCGAAATGCTCGCGGTGTTCAGACTGCGGCGCGGCGAGCGCGTCGGCTGGCAAGTTCGTCGGTAACGCCAGCCGGGGCGACCGACTCCCCCGCGGGATCCTCAGCGGGCAACGTGGCCAAGGTTCCTTCAACCTCGCGCCAGACACTTCCCACCGCGATGCCGAAAACTCCCTGACCGCCGCGTACAAGGTCAATGACCTCATCGGCGCTGCGGCACTCGTAGATGCTGGCGCCATCGCTCATCAACGTGATGCGCGCGAGGTCCTCACCATCGCGGGTTGCGAGGTGGTCCACCGCGGCGCGGATGTTTTGCAACGAGACGCCTGTGTCGATGAGCCGCTTAACAATGCGCAGAATGAGAATGTCACGAAATCCGTAGAGACGCTGGGTTCCCGACCCGCTCGCACCGCGAACCGTGGGCACGACTAGTCCGGTACGAGCCCAGTAATCGAGCTGCCGGTAGGTAATCCCGGCGGCCGAACAGGCAACCGGTCCCCGGTAACCCACGTGCTGCGGCAGCGGGCGAAGATCGGCGTCGTCGAACAGCGCACCTTGGGGATTCCCCTGGCCAGCGGTCTGGGTCTGCGCTGAGTGAACGAAACTCCCGGTCACCTGGTCCTCCTCGTCGAGCCTTCACCCTAGTGCCGGGCACGGGAGCCAGGTCGGGGAAGACGTACAGCGCGAACTTAAGGAAGCATCATCCGGTCTCCAACACGACACGCCCATGGACTGCCGACGTAAGTCTCAAGGTGAACTGAAGGCTGAGCGAGGCAAGTTGGGAAGTTGTGTGCGTCCTACGAAGTGGCGCCGGGTGCGCCGAAATCCTCCGGCGACACCTGGTCGAGGAACTCCCGGAACTTCTCCACCTGGTCCTCTTCGACCGGTTCGTCCTCAGTGGGGATTTCTATGCCCGCCTCGTCCAAGACGGTCTCCGAGCCCACGATCGGTACCTCTGCTCGTAGCGCTAGTGCTATGGCGTCCGATGGTCGGGCCTGGACTTCCAGCCCGGACTCGAAGGCGATGACCGCGTAGAAGACTCCGTCCTCAAGACCGGTAATGCGCACCTCCGAAACCGTGGCGTCGAGCGCTTCCAGCAGGTCCTTCATGAGGTCG
This sequence comes from Actinomycetota bacterium, assembly GCA_027729865.1. GTDB lineage: Bacteria > Actinomycetota > Actinomycetes > S36-B12 > S36-B12 > S36-B12. Next base: position 3,691 of record JAQCBM010000168.1, on the reverse strand, counting down.
TGGGTGAGGGGCCGCGGGGGCACCACGCCCTGTTGGGCGTAAGCGATGGCGGTGGCCTCGACCGCTCCTACCCAGATGGGCAGGTAACGCTCCCCCTCTGTTTCCCGGAGCAACACGATCGGGGTGTTCGAGGGCATCTCCATGCGCACACCCACGACGTCCATCGGAATCATGTCTCCAGGCTAACCGTGCTAGCCCACGTTCGGTAATCGAAGCCGCACGCTGTGAGCGAAACGGGCCCTTACGCCTTGCCGGAACGGATCAACTCAGCTCGCAGCAACGCAGCATGCAACTGCATGAACAGGGCCGCGATCTCACGGACAGCCTCTTGAGCTCGAACCTTGGAGTCACGCTCACGCCCCGTGGTCTTGGAGAACGGCGTAGCCATCTGCTCGATCAGCCCAGTTTCACGATCGGCAACCACTCGGAAACTGCGCATGTGGCGTCCTTCGAAGCCGAACTGCTGCAACCGTGCAGCAAGTTGGCAGATGATCACGGCGTCTTGGTCGTAGTGCCCGGCGGGGCTTACCCACACCAAGCCGAGTGCTTCGAGTTCGGCAACGTACGCCTCATCGAGTTCGGCCATCTCGGCTAGTTCACCGCGCGTGAGCCGAACACGTCCCGCCCCGGGACGGAAATCTTCTGGTCGCATGCCGCTGCCGGCGGCGGCGGGGGCGTCGTCGGCGTCCTTATCGAGCTGTTCGCGAATCACCTTCAGCGGCAGGTATTGGTCGCGCTGCATGGTCAACACATCGCGAAGGCGTCGGACATCCTCATCACTGAAGCGGCGGTATCCACTCGAGGTGCGCGCAGGGGTAACGAGTCCTTCGGTCTCCAGAAAACGGATCTTGCTGATCGTGACGTCCGGGTAGTCGCGCTTGAGCAGGCTCAACACCTCACCGATGCTGAGCGTGCCTTGTGTTGACGCTTCGGTTTCGCCTCGCGAACTCATCGCTAGGAGTCGACGCCAACCAGGAAGATGAAGCGGAACTTGCCCACTTGAACCTCATCCCCGCCTTGCAGACGTTGGTCGTCCACCCGGACCCGGTTGACGTATGTCCCGTTCAAACTGCCCACGTCGCGAACGCTCCACCCATCTGCACCGCGGCGGAACTCAGCATGCCGACGACTCACCGTCACATCGTCGAGGAAGACCTCGGATTCCGGTGAACGACCCACACCGATGATGTCGGCGTCGGCAGGAAGCAAGAACTCGCTGCCCTCCGATGGTCCCTTGTGGACGATGAGGAGCGCTGCGCCGGTGGGCAGTTCGCGGTGGATGCCGGTACCCAAAGCAGCGGCCGGGCCGGTGCCCGTGGGTGGGCCGGATCCTGGAATCGCCGAGATGGCGCCGGTCTGATCTATGTCACCGTTGGCGAGGGCTGCGCCGCACGCAGCGCAAAAACGGTCTTCCGGATGGACGGGCTTGCCGCATGCCGGACACGTCATGGGCTCGCTCCCTTCACGGTTGCTGTTCGTGCGCTGAGGGTCTGCCTCACGCTGAACCTCAGCCTAAGCCCCTTGGGTTATGCCCTCGTACTCACTCGCCGAAAGCAGGCCATCAACCTGAGCCGGATCGCTCAAGCGGATCTTCATCAACCAGCCATCGCCATAAGGCGCGGAGTTGATCAGTTCGGGGTTGGCGTCGACCGAGGCATTCACCTCGACCACCTCACCGTTGACCGGCGCGTAGAGCTCGCTGACACTCTTGGTGGATTCGACCTCTCCGCACGAATCCCCAGCGGAAACGCTGTCTCCAACCGATGGCAGGGAGACGAAGACGATGTCGCCCAGGGATTCTTGCGCGTAGTGAGTGATGCCGACGCTCACAACGTCGCCTCCGTCACTTCGGATCCACTCGTGCTCGGAGGTGTACTTCAACTCACCGGGAATCATGTTGGGCCCCTTCTCGCACGCTGATACGCACGCGAAGACTAGTCCACCGCAGCGTTGGGTTGGCGGCCTACAGCGATCATCTGTTGGGCATAACGAAGGCCTGCCCACCAATACAGGAACGTGCCCCACAGCGCGAAGGCCCAGCCGAATGCGGTCATGCCGGTCCCCCACCACCCCGGCAGTGATCCCAACAGGAGGACCGGGAACCCCCACAGCAGCGCGAAGGTGCCGGCTTTGCCTACGTAGGTGACAGGAAGTGCGACCTTCCCGGCGCGACGCAAGAGCGGTAGCAGAAGCAGCAGGAATAGGTCGCGGCCCACGAGGATGGCCACCAGCCACCACCCGATGATGTCGCGCAGTGCTAGTCCGATGAGCGTTGCGAGGATGTACAAGCGATCAACGGCCGGGTCCAGCAACTCTCCGAGCCGGCTCGTCTGATTGAGCTTTCGCGCCAGGTAACCGTCGAACCAGTCACTCGCACCGGCGATCACTAACACCACGAATGCCCAGATATCGGCTTTTTCGACCAAGACCAACCACAAGAACAGTGGGATCCCCAGCAGCCGCAGCACGCTGAGCGCATTGGGAATAGTGCGCCAGTTATCGGTCAACGAAGGTTGCGTCATGAGGAAGGTCCGGCTTCGGCGGGTCCTTCGTGACGTCCCCTGCTGCGCAAGCCGAGGATGCTCACCAGGAGTAGCCCGATGCCCACAGCAGCGGTAGCGATGCCACCGATGAGCGCAACCAAGCCCACTGTGGAAGAACCGGTGATCTCCAGTTCGCCCGCAACTTCGAGGGACTCCACGGTTGACTCATTCGAACCTGAGATGACCACGCTCGAACCGACCTCTGGCACCGGTAACGCGACGGCCTCGCCGCTGGCCGCGGTGGCCCACCGTCCGGCCACTCCGGTGAACTGCGCGTCGGGAGCGTCAGGGGTCACCGCTATCGACGTCACCTTCCAGCCATTACCTGAGGACTCGACCAAGCAGTAGCGAGCCCCCAGAAGTCGTTGCTCGACCTCCCGCTGGTCGGCCATACCCACCAGCCATGGTTCAACGGTGTCCGCGTTCACCAGGACGGTGAGGAGGGATTGTGAACGATCGGCAATCGGTTCGATGCGATTGAGTTCGCCGGCGTCTACGCGCACATCGGCGATCTCCATGATGACCGTTGAACATCCGGATGCATCGATCAGTTCAGGTGCGGTCCGCAGCGAGTCTGGCCCGGTGAGCGTGGCCGAGATCCATCCGCCGAGGGCTGCAACCGCGCCACCAAGCACCAGCAGCACGGCACCGGCGAGGGCAAGGATCACGCGCGCAACCTTTCGACCCACGTGATCTCCTCCCCGATCGTTGCCTGGACTGATGTCAGGTTCTCACGCGACAGCACTCACGTGTGGGTACGGCTCGTTACGGCGCTGTTGAGCCACGCGTGGCTTCTTGCTCGAGTAGCTCTGGGAGGTCCGAGAGCTTGTCCATAGTTCGCAAGGCGGTTGCCATTCGGTGGTTGCCACGCAGGGCCTCCTGGTGTTCATTCAAGAAGGCCCAGTAACCAGCCGTGAAGGGGCAGGCCTTCTCCCCCACCCGGATCTTTGGGTCATACCGGCATCCGCCGCAGAAATCGGTCATTCGCTTCAGATACGCCCCACCGGAGATGTAGGGCTTGGTGGCCATGACACCACCATCGGCGTACAGGCCCATACCGATCACGTTCGCTGCCATAACCCACGGATAACCATCGACGAATGCGCGCCGGAACCAATCGTTGATCACCTGGGGTTGATATCCGCGTT
>JAQCBM010000167.1 GCA_027729865.1 Actinomycetota bacterium | reverse complement strand
CGACGCCCTCGATGATCGCCAGATGATCCTCGTTCGGTGAGAAGTCCATCGGCAACGAGTCTCCCACGGTTGGCCACCTTGCCGACGAGGTGGCCAACGCCGACTACCGTCAAACCCGTGGCAACCATCAGCGACTCGATGAGCGACCGAGATCGCATCCGACATCGCATGGTCATCGCCGAACTCGAACGACTTGGATGGACCCACGGTTCCGAGATGCCACCGGTCATTGCGACGAGCACCATTGTTGATGGTCGCGCCCTCGGCGGCATCATCGCCATCAGCGACCTCACCACCATCGAGGTGTGGACCACTGATGACACGGACATCCCCGCCGGGCTCACCCTGCGCGAACACGACCCGGTCGTGCGAACCGCTCACCATCCCAACCTCGCACGCGGGGTTGCTGCGACCGTTGTCGACCTCACCGAACTGCCGGCCGCCGAAGCTGGACGAGCCGTGCTTCGGTCGCTCACTGCCACCACCAGTGCAACATTGGCCTTGCTCGCTTCATTTGGCAATAGCGATATCCGTGCCGAAACGCCGTGAAGGAGTTGTGCTGGCGTTGTTCGATCGATCGCACGATGGAGCAGTCGCCTCTATCGCTGGCGAACTGAGATTGTTATTCTCCTACACGGCTGGTGGGCGCGCACCGGCTCCAACTGAGAGGGCATCGACATGACACGAGCCGACAAGACTCGCAACACCGACACGATCACGTCGAGCGAACACGACGCGTTCGATGATCTCACCACCGAAATTGATGACTTCACGGCTGGCACCAGCACCAGCCTCGCTGGGGTAATTCGCGCTCGCCTCGCCGTGTCGCAGCCCTCAGATCCGCACGAAGTGGAAGCGGAACGCTTCGCCGCTGACTTTGTTTCCAGTACCCACGGCCGCTCAGGACACATCTCACAGCCCGCCCCAGGCGCGCTCGCGCGTCGCGCCGACGGCGACGGCCTCGCCACCGACGCAGCCGGCGGGCTGGCCACCACCGACGACACGGCCCGAGCAATCAACGCCGCAGGCGGGGGCGGCTCCGGCCTTCCCGACAGCGTCCGCAGCAACTTCGAAGGCTTCTTCGGCGCTGATCTCTCCGGCGTTCGAGTCCACGCCGACGGCCAAGCCGACCATCTCTGTCGCTCGATCGAAGCCCAAGCGTTCACCAAAGGCAACGACGTGTATTTCGCCTCGGGCCAATATGCACCGGGCACCGCGAACGGCGATCACCTCCTCGCCCACGAACTCACACACGTCGTACAACAAGGCGCGCCCGCTATCAGTCGTGTCTGGTCGTTGGACCCACGCAAGTGGGGCAAGACCAAAGAACAGATCGAGGAAGAAAAGAAGAAGAAGTTCGAAGCGACGATGGACGAGAAGGTCGCTGAGCAAGCCTCCGGCATGTACAGCCATGAGGACGAGAACCTCACCAAGACCAATGAGGAAGCTGGTCGACTCGAAAGCGATGCCGGCTACCTCACCGACACCGTCGTCGGTGGTGGTCTCGGCACCTACTCAAGCGCCGACACCGCAGCAAAAATCGGCGAAGGCAAGATCAACAACCTGGGCCTCGACACCACCACCAAGGTTGACGGTGCGGCCATCGGACAAACCGCAGCAGTTGGGACCGTCACGCTCATCCTTGCCATCAAAGACCTTTGGCAAACCTGGGACGACAGCACCGACGGCGAACGGGGCGAAAAAGCTGTAGCGGTACTTGAGTCCGCGCTCTCTACCTGCGAAGGAGCCGTCCGCATTGCGGCCGCGGGCGGCACCGCTGCGGCGCAGGCCGTTCCGGGCATTGGTCTCGCTCTCACGGTTATCGACCTTGCCAAGCGTCTCTCACGGATCTACTACCTGCAGCAGGCGGCGCGACGTGCCAGTGACTCCAAGGTGGGAGAGGACGCCGACAGCGACCTCGCGATCTCGCTGGACACCGTCGGAGCCCTCGCCAAGCGTCAACGCAACCTTGAACTCGCCCAAGTCGCCGGCGACCTCATCATCGTCGTCGGTCAGATCGCCATGCTGAGTGGCGTTGGTTCACCATGGGGTGCCATCGTCGCCGTGTCGGGCATGTTCGCGAAAGTTGCCACCACCTTTGTTGGACAAGTACTGCGCTGGGCAGAAGCGGCCAAGGTCCAAGCCGCTCGAGACGACACCGCCAACGCTGCCGAGGCACTCAAGAGCGCCAGCACCGACGAAGAACGGGAACGAGCTCAAGAACAACTCACAGCCGCCCGAAAGAAACAACTTGCCGTTGACGGATGGGCCGCAGCAACCCAAGTTCTTGAGAAGGCATCAACCCTCGACGAAAAAGGCAAGCCGGTCGCCAAGATGGTCAAGTTGCTCGCACCATTCGGGATCAAAGAAGACTGGATCATCAAGTACAACGAGGCGGGCAAGCCACCAGCGATGTTCGAACAAGCCGCCACCTCGATCGTCACGATGATCGGCACGTCAAAAGACCCACTGACGTTCGTGCAAACTCTGAAGTCGATCGGCGCCGCCATCAAGGCGATCTGGGCAAAGGTTGTGTCGGTATTTGGAGGCGGCGAAGATCTCGACGTCCTCACCAAACCGACACGCATCATGGCTAAAACCCAAGAAGAAGTGTCGCCAATCGTCGCCACCACCGTCGCCAAACTTGCCAAGAAGGGCGACATCAGCGGTTTCCGAATTCCTGACGCCGTCGAGGACGCGTTGCGCAAGCCCTTCGCCAAACTCAAAGGACTGTTCGCACCGCAAACCGCCACCGGCACCAAGTACGAGAGCCAGGCCAAGACCAACACTGGACTCATCTGCGAAGGCATCGCCAACGTGCTCAAAATGCATCCAATGCCTGAAGGTGTGTCAATGGACGGCTACACCGAAGACGGTGACATCGAAGCGACCATCCGGAGCGCCGCTTGACCAACCCCGACGTCGACTATCTCGACGGCGTCGAGGAAGTGGCATTCACCGCTACCACCGCCCAAGTGTCGATCCTGCTGCCCGTCGGCATGGTTCCCATCGCCGAGTATCCACATTCAACGACCTACGGCGAACTCGTCGACGAGACCGATGACCCACTCGTTGCGCACCGCACCGTCACGATTCGGCGCTGGTACACCGACTCACCACATCGGCCATCAGCAGAGACCGTGGCCGAACTCGCACTGCACGACTCGCCGTTGTCACACGATTGGACCGGACCCACAACGACCACGACCGTTGACGGAACGACCGCTACCTCACGTCCATTTCGTGATCACGACGGCATCGTCGGCACCGTCACCGCCTGCGACCTCATCGACACCGTGGTCACCGTCCGCTCCACCTGGCATCCCGACGATCGAACCGGATCAACACGGATGCCACGGGTTGCCTCAAGTGCTCGCTTCCTCGCCCTGAGCGACCTCGCCGTCGACCGTGCCAGCCTCTATCACCCCGTGATCGGCATCTCATTGAATATCCCGCTCGGGTGGCAAATCCCGACCGCAGAACGCCACGTGATCACGCTCGCCAACAACACGACCACCGTCACCTTCACGAGAGTCGACACCAGCGACGCCATCCCCGCACATGAGCGCATCACCATCGCCACCGCGTCCCCGCTTCATCTTGTCGCCGCCGCCGACAACGCCGCCTCACCAACCGAAATCGCTGCAAGCGACCGCTCTCCCGAACAACTTCTCATCAACGCACACGGCATCACTGATGCCACGCGAGGCGACACAATGGGGCTCATCGCCTCGCTCAGAACACACCCACGATGATCCGTAATCGCCGGCAGACCGAACCCACCTTGCTCGCCGCCGCGGGCGCGCTCACCGATGCCCTCCTGCGACGCATGGTCATCGTCAGGCGACGACACGCTCCCGACAGCACACTCGACGAACTCGTCATGGCATTGCCTGGATACCGGGATCGAAGCGTGACCAAGCAAGTTTCGAAAGATGCGGGCGACGACGTCGCTGCAGCTCGTCGACTGCTCGACACCGAACTCGCCGGCAACAGCCCGCTCGCCACCATGACCCGAGCGGGCGGTCTCACCGTCGATGATGCAGAGCTCCTTGCAGTGCTCATCGCGATCGACATCGACCCGCACCGCCGACGTCTCATGACTGCACTCAGTGGACGCAATGCCACCATCACCCGTTCGCTCCTCAGCGAACTCTTCGACGGCGACCACGATGCACCACTCACCGCTGACGACAGCCTCGGAGCGGCAGCTCTGATCGCAATTGCCAACGATGGACCTCGTGCTGAGCATCGGATCTGGGCGGCACCCGCCACCGTCCGCACCGCACTCGGTCTTGAACCAAATGACCCCGACCTGCCCACGCATCGTCTGATCGACACTGACGGTGACGCCAAGCACACCACTGATCTCGTGCTCGCTGGCGGGGATCGCGGCACCCGCCGAAGCACCGCCGCCCGGCTGAGCGGTGCTCGACAACTCCTCGTGGTTGAACGACCCGTCACCGAGGCCGAATGGGAAGCAGCGGTGCGGACCGCCACAGTGCACGGCGCCGGCTTACTCGTTGAACTCGACGACGAACTTCCAACTGCTGGTCGACGTTGGATCGAACGGGCCCGTCACCTCAGTTGGGTCATCTCTAGCGATCACGACCTCCCACTCGCCGCGCTGCCAGCAGTGGCATGGTCGGAGCGACGTATCGACACCGAATGGCCCAGCGTTCGTCGCCTCGCCGATCTGCTCGGCACTGAAGCAGCCAAAGGTCGACGCATCACCAGCGACCAACTCGACCTCGTTGAACGCTCGCTGCCCGGCATGCAGGATCCGCGCAACGCCCTGCGTCGTCTCGCGTCGGGTGAACTTGACCGACTCTCAGTACGAATCACCCCACGACGTACGTGGAACGACCTCGTTCTCGACACCGAGCAGCACGACCAACTGCGCGACGTGGTGCGCCGCTTCCGGCATCGCAACGTCGTGCTCGGCGACTGGGGTATGGCGCCTGGGGATTCTGTTGGCATCACGGTCTTGCTTGCCGGACCTCCTGGCACCGGAAAGACCATGGCCTCAGAGATCGTGGCCGGTGAACTCGGCCTCGACCTGTTCAAAGTGAACGTTGCCGCCATGGTGTCCAAATACGTCGGTGAGACCGAG
>JAQCBM010000166.1 GCA_027729865.1 Actinomycetota bacterium | reverse complement strand
CCGTAGGTGGATGATCAATCGATGAGCGACCAGCCCTCGGAGACTGAAGGCATTCGCCTGCAGAAGGTGCTCGCGCAGGCCGGCATCGCTAGTCGGCGTGCCGCTGAGCAATTGATACTCGACGGACGCGTGAGCGTTGATGGGCGAATCGTCACCGAACTTGGATCGCGCGTGGACCCAGCGACAGCGGTCATCCATGTGGATGGTGAGCGCGTGCCCACGGAGCCCGGGCTCGTGGTCCTCATGATGAATAAGCCCCGCGGAGTGATCACGTCTATGTCGGATGATCGCGGACGCGAATGCGTGGGAGATCTCATAGCCGATCGCCCCGAGCGACTGTTCCATGTGGGCCGATTGGATGCCGACACCGAAGGCCTGCTGCTGCTAACCAACGATGGCGAATTGGCCAATCGCCTGGGACATCCATCACATGAAGTTGCGAAGACTTACCGGGCCACGGTGCGCGGGCCGATCAGTAAGCAGGCTCTGAGGGCTCTGAAGGACGGAATCGACCTCGACGACGGACCCATCGCTTGCGATAACGCCCGCGTCATCCAGCGGCTGACCGATCGAAGCCTGGTCGAGATCGTGCTGCATTCGGGGCGCAACCGGATCGTTCGACGCATGCTTGATGCGGTTGGTTATCCGGTGATCGATCTGGTGCGGACTCGCATTGGGCCGCTTCACCTCGGTCGAATGCGCCCGGGCCAGGTGATCGAACTCGAAGGTGCCGATCTGCGCGCCCTCTACACGGCGGTCGGCCTGTGATGCGCATCGCTACGCTTCGATGCTCCAGGGAGGGATCGCGATGAGTTCGACGGGCATGAGCACAACAGGCATGCGAGGGATCCGCGGTGCCACCTGTCTGCAGCACGACGATCCCCGTGAGATGGCCGAGGCCGTTGCCGAATTGCTGGGGGAGATGCTGACGCGCAACGGTGTTCAACAAGAAGATGTGGTGAGTGTCATCTTGACCTGCACGCCGGATCTCACCAGCGCGTTTCCCGCTGCCGGGGCCCGCGCCTTCGGGCTCACGGACACCCCGCTGATGTGTGCGCAAGAGATGGACGTAGACGGCGCATTGGAACGCGTTGTGCGGATCCTGGCGCACGTGGAAAGTGCGATCCCGCGCTCACAGATCCAGCACGTCTACCTGCGCGGCGCTGAAGTGCTGCGCCAGGACCTGATTCCGTGAACGAGCAACATTCCGTGGATGGGCAGCGTAGGCAAGCGGTCGACGGTCCGGTCCTGATCGTCGGTACCGGTTTGATCGGTACGTCTGTCGCTTTGTCGCTTCGTCGCGCCGGCGTTGAGGTGGTTCTCGATGACACGAACGTCAGCGCCCTGCAGGAAGCGGTCTACCGCGGTGCTGGGTCCGCGTTAGCCGACCAGCAGCCCGCTCTGGTGGTCGTGGCTGTGCCACCGGATGCAGCAGCGCAGATACTTGCGGAAACGAGTCAACGATTCACTGACGCCACCATCACCGACACCACGTCGGTCAAGGGACACATCCTTGACCAGGCGATCGTGCTGGGCGCCGACCCCCATCGTCTTGTGGGCGGTCACCCGATGGCAGGACGAGAAGTGTCCGGACCGGCCGCTGCACGTGCAGACCTCCTTGATGATCGACTCTGGATCATCACGCCGTCGGGGCACGAGGGAGAAGATCACGTAGCTCGGGTTCGTCGACTAGTCGACACGTGCGGGGCGACGGTCACGGAGATGGATGCAGCCGAACACGATGCTGCCGTTGCCCTCGTCTCGCACGCACCCCAAATGCTCGCGTCGACCCTGGCGTCGGTGCTCGTTGATGAGCCGGCTGAGCGGCTGGCTATCGCTGGCCAGGGCATGGCGGACACAACGCGCATCGCGGCGTCCAACGCCGATCTGTGGGTTCAGATCCTGCGTGCGAATGCAGGTCCGGTATCTGGCGTGCTGCAACAGGTAATCGGTCGACTGCAGGTGGCAGCCGACACCCTGGCGGCGGGCACCTCGGCAGCGGGCACAGAGCTGGATCTGGCGCCCGTGGCCGCGATCCTCGAGCAAGGGCGCGAAGGGCAGTCGCGGCTTCCCGGTAAGCACGGCACGATCGGAATGCGGTACGCGGTCGTCCCGGTCATGGTGGAAGACAAGCCGGGGGAGCTCGCACGCTTGTTTGTTGCTGCCGGTGATCTGGACATCAACCTCGAGGACGTGCGGATCGAACACGTGCTGGGACGCCCAAGCGGGCTGGTGGACCTTTTTGTGCGCGCGGACTCGCAGGCCGCGCTCATTGAAGGTCTCGAGCAGGCCGGCTTCGACGTCCGAGCCTGACGAAAGCCCGAACGCGTACGCTTGCCGACCGTGACCCCCGGACTCGTCATCGCGATCGATGGCCCAGCCGGTTCGGGGAAGTCGAGTGTGAGTCGGGCCGTCGCTAGCCGTCTGGGTCTGAACTATCTGGATACCGGCGCCATGTACCGGGCTATGACTTGGGCGATCTTGCAGACGGGCATCGATCCCGACGATGGCGCCGCAGTAGCCGGCATTCTCACTTCGAACAAGCCACCTCAGCTGGTCAGTGGCACCGATTCCAACAATCCCACTATCGAAGTTGACGGCGTTGACGTGGCCGAACCCATTCGTGGTGCTGCTGTCACCAATGCCGTGAGTGCGGTCAGCGCTGTGCCGGCTATTCGCGAGCATCTGGTTGAACTTCAGCGTAGGTATGTGGCCGAAAGTCAAGCAGGCATCGTTGTGGAAGGGCGAGACATCGGATCGGTCGTGTTACCCGATGCTCACCTGAAGGTCTTCCTAACGGCCGATCCGAGCGTGCGAGCCCAGCGCCGAGCTGCCGAACAACTTGACGGTCATGATGCCTCGCTCGCGGCCACCGAATCAGCCTTGTTGACGCGCGATGCGAAAGACTCCACTCGCTCCGTCTCCCCACTCACCCGGGCCGATGGTGCGATCGAGGTTGACACCACGCTCCTGACGTTCGAGGAAGTCGTCGATGCTGTCGTGGATCTCGCCGGTCAGGTATCGAGACGGTGAGCGGCTCACGCGCTGCGCATGCACGCAACCTCGTGGGTCCGCTGATTCGATCCACCTATCGAATCAACGTTCACGGCGGTGAAAATTTGCCGCGGCACGGCAGTGTCCTGGTGCTGTGTGATTGGAACAACATCGCCGCTCCCAGCGTCCTCAAATCCGGTCTCTCCCGGCCACTTCACGTCTGGGCAGCAGGCCCGGCGGGTCTTCCAGGCCCGTTGATGTCTGTCACCGGCGACCTCGCAATGCCGGAAGGGCGTCCGGGGATTCCCGTGGTGAGCAACGTCGTGGAACTTCTTGAGCGCGGCGAAGCTGTCGTGGCGATCGGTGTTACGGATATCGGCTACGTCCTCGCACGATCGGGGGCGCCTGTCATAACAGCCCGCGTTCAGGCCCCGGCAACCAAGCGACCCACGGACCCACCCGCTCGCAAGTCCGAGATCACTGTGACCATGGGCGTGCCCCACGATCTGCCCGAACGGTTCGTAGGAGCGCGCCCAGCCATCGGTGTTACGCGGGCCGCGGGGGAATGGGCCCGGCAACGACTCGTCGACGAGGTGAGCAGTGAGTGAGGAATTCCCCACGGGGGATGAGATCGAGACCTGGGACGTCGACGACGCCATCGCTGGCGCTCTCGATGGCGATGTCAGCGACGACGCGCTAACCCAGCAGGCTGAAGCAGCAGCCCGCGCGGAGTTCGGAGATCTCGAGGCCGAGTTGTCGGCTATGGAGCGCGCCGCCGGGTCCGCGCAGCTACCCACCCTTGCCATCATCGGTCGCCCGAACGTAGGCAAGTCGACACTGGTCAACAGGATTCTCGGCAGGCGCGAAGCGGTAGTGGAGGACGTCCCGGGCGTCACGCGCGATCGGGTGTCCTACGACGCCGAATGGAATGGCAAGCACTTCCTCGTGATGGACACCGGTGGTTGGGACACCAAGGCCCGCGGCCTCGGCGCGCAGATCGCCGGGCAGGCCAAGCGAGCACTCACCGAAGCCGATGCTGTCTTGTTCGTCATCGACGCGACGGTCGGAGCGACCGACGCCGATGAGGAAGTGGCCAAGGTCTTGCAGCGCGCGGACGTGCCCGTGATGGTCGTGGCGAACAAGTCCGATGATTCAGAGACCGAAATGGCTGCGGCCGCCCTGTGGTCCCTCGGATTGGGAGAGCCGTTCCCCACATCGGCTCTGCACGGGCGCAGGGCGGGGGATTTGCTCGACGAAATCGTGAAGATGCTCCCCGAGAAGGGCAAGGGATTGGGTCGCGAGGGGGGCCCCCGCCGAGTTGCTCTACTGGGGCGACCGAACGTCGGTAAGTCGTCGCTCTTGAACAAACTCGCGGGTAGCGAGCGAGTGGTAGTAGACGACGTCGCCGGGACAACAGTCGATCCCGTCGATGAACTCGTGGACATCAAGGGCACCTGGTGGTGGTTCGTCGACACCGCTGGAGTGCGCCGTAAAGCCAAGCAATCCAGCGGTCACGAGTACTACGCCACCTTGCGCACACAAGGTGCTCTCGAGCGCTCGGAAGTGGCGATGGTGTTAATCGACTCCTCCGAACCCGTGAGCGAACAAGACGTGCGCATCCTGTCGATGGTGGTCGACGCTGGTCGTGCATTAGTCCTGGCGTTCAACAAGTGGGACTTGGTTGATGAGGATCGGCGCCGGTACCTCGATCGGGAGATAGACCGTGACCTGAACATGGTCGCCTGGGCGCCTCGGGTGAACGTCTCAGCGCTCACCGGGCGTCACATGGACAAGCTCACTGTCGCGTTGGAACAGGCACTTGAGGGCTGGGAGACGCGCATCTCCACCGGTCGACTCAACAAGTTCTTGGCCGAACTCGCTGGAGCGCATCCGCATCCGGTGCGCGGTGGTAAGCAGCCACGAATTCTGTTTGCCACCCAGGTGGGTGTAGGTCCGCCGTCCTTCGCACTCTTCACGACAGGTTTCCTCGAAGCTGGCTATCGGCGATTCATCGAACGGCGATTGCGCGAGGAGTTCGGCTTCACCGGAACGCCGCTTCGATTGATGATGCGGGTGCGGGAGAAGCGTCGTCGCTAACGGCGACCTAGTTCTCCTCAACGACT
>JAQCBM010000165.1 GCA_027729865.1 Actinomycetota bacterium | reverse complement strand
TCGAGTTGCGATGCCACGACCACCTGGACGGTGGCGCCAACCGGGATCATCAACACCAGAACGAACACGAGGGTGAGGACAACGGTGCTGGCCGCGCGGGCCGAGCCGGGGAACCATCTCGAAGGTGTCCGAGAGGGGGTCCGTGCGGGGGTCTGTGAGCGGGCATCCGAGAACCCCGAGGGAACGACGCGAGGACGAGATACCGGGCGCTGAACAGGGGGTCGATCGAGCGCCGGGGAAGCCACGGCGCAATAGTCACACGAGTCACACCCGTTTCAGGGCTGCCGCTCCGACCGCGAGAGCAGCGGTTAGCGGGTATCGCTCCCCTTGCCACCAGCGCGTTCGATGGCCGATCGACCCGCTTCCAGCCGCGCAACCGGCACCCGGAACGGCGAGCACGAGACGTAATCCAGACCCACCTCGTCAAAGAAGTGCACCGAGTCCGGATCACCGCCGTGCTCACCACACACTCCGCAGTGCAGGCCCGGCCGTGTGGCTCGACCCTTCTGGACCGCCATGCGCACCAACTCCCCCACTCCCTGACGGTCAATCGACTCGAAGGGCGAGACGGAGAAGATGCCCATCTCCAGATACGGGCTGAAGAATGCGGCCTCGACGTCGTCGCGGCTGAAACCCCAGGTGGTCTGGGTGAGGTCGTTGGTGCCGAAGGAAAAGAACTCCGCGGACTCGGCGATGCGATCGGCGGTGAGCGCGGCGCGCGGCAACTCGATCATGGTGCCGATGGCGAAACCGAGCGGGCAGCCGTTCTTGGCTTCCACTTCGGCGAGCACGCGTTCGGCCTCAGCTCGGGTGAATTCGAACTCCGCTGCAGTCGCAATGAGCGGAATCATGATCTCCGCACGCGGATCCTTACCTTGTGAACGCAGGGCGCACGCAGCTTCGGCGATCGCCCGCACCTGCAGCGCGAACAGACCCGGCAAGACCAGGCCGAGACGAACCCCACGCAAACCCAGCATCGGGTTCTGCTCGGCCAGTCGATTCACCTCGCGCAGCACCTGGACCTTGGCTTCATCGACCTGACCGCGTTCCTTGTCCAGTGCCACTTCCACCGCGAGCTCGGTGCGATCAGGAAGGAACTCGTGCAGCGGCGGGTCGATCAACCGGATCGTGACGGGCAGGCCGTCCATGGCATCGAGCACGTCGGTGAAGTCTGCGATCTGCAGTGGCAGCAGGGCAGCCAGAGCAGCCTCGCGTTCATCGTCGGTGCTGGCCAGGATCAACTTCTCCACGTACTTCTTGTGTTCACCGAGGAACATGTGCTCGGTCCGCAGCAATCCGATGCCTTGGGCACCCATGCGCCGAGCACGCGCAGCATCGGGGCCGGTATCGGCATTGGTACGCACACCCAGACGACGCCGATCATCGGCATGCCGCATGATTCGGTCAACCGCGCGAACCAGATCAGCCGTGGGTTCGTCAACGTCGGCGATAGCTGCGTCTAGTCCCACTTCAAAGTAGCGAACAACGGGGCTTTGCATCACCGGCACTTCGCCGAGGAAGACCTCGCCGGTGCTGCCGTCGATGGAGATGACGTCGCCTTCGGCGACCTGGACGTCGCCCACGCGCATGACCTTGTCTGCGGATCGCACCTCGATGTTCTCCGCACCGCACACGGCGGTCTTGCCCATACCCCGCGCCACCACAGCAGCATGTGAGGTCTTGCCACCGCGGCTGGTCAAAATTCCTGTTGCGGCCACCATGCCGCCGAGGTCATCGGGATTGGTCTCCCGGCGCACCAAGATCACGTCTTGCCCGCGAGCCGCCCACGCGACCGCAGTGGCCGAGTCGAAGACCACTTTGCCTACGGCCGCGCCCGGTGAGGCGTTCGTGCCCTTAGCCAGCAGGTCGCGCTCGGAGTCGGTGGCGAACTGCGGGAACATCAGTTGCGCGAGCTGGGCGCCGGTGACCCGCTCAACTGCTTCGTCCATCGATATGACGCCCTCATCCACGAGTTGGATCGCGATGCGGAAGGCAGCTCCCGCGGTTCGCTTACCCACCCGGGTTTGCAGCATCCACAGTTTCCGGCGCTCGATGGTGAACTCGATATCGCAGATATCGCGGTAGTGGGACTCAAGCGTGGCCATGATCGACATGAGTTCGTCGTACGCAGGCTTGTCGAGTTGCTCGAGATCATGCAAGGGAAGCGTGTTGCGAATGCCGGCAACCACGTCTTCGCCTTGCGCGTCGGGCAGGTAATCGCCGTAGACACCCTTTTCACCTGATCCCGGGTCACGGGTGAACGCAACGCCGGTTCCTGAACCTTCACCCACATTGCCGAACGCCATCGCCTGCACGTTCACCGCGGTGCCGAGGTCCGCGGGAATCCTCTCCCTGCGCCGATACAGCACCGCGCGCTCGGTGTTCCACGAATCGAAGACCGCGCGCACTGCCCGCATGAGTTGCTCGTGCGGATCTTGCGGGAATGGCGCTCCGGACTCGCGTGCAATCACGTCCTTGAATTGGCCGACCAAATCCTTCAACTGTTCTGGTGAAAGCTCCACGTCTGTCGCAACACCGGCGGCTTCCTTGGCTGCATCCAGCCGTGATTCGAATTCCTCGCCATAGATATCCAGCACCGTCTTGCCGAACATCTGCAGCAAACGCCGATAGGCATCCCATGCGAAGCGGGGATCATCTGCCACCTGCGCCAAACCCTCAACGCTTTCGTCGTTCAATCCAATGTTGAGGACGGTCTCCATCATTCCGGGCATCGAGAAGCGAGCACCCGATCGCACCGACACCAGCAGCGGATCGCGCGGATCACCCAGGCGCCTACCCATCGACTCCTCGAGGGTCGCCACATGCGTGGCGATCTCGGCTTCCAAGCCGTCGGGGTTGCTGCCGCTCAGCAAGTAGTGCCGGCAGGCCTCGGTGGTGATGGTGAATCCCGGCGGCACCGGCAGACCCAGCTTGGTCATCTCGGCGAGGTTGGCCCCCTTGCCGCCCAGGAGATCCGCCATCGATCGATCACCATCACGGAAGTCGTAGACGTACATGTTCCAAGGGCACACCATGCAAACGCTTCACCGCTAGCCGAAAACCACCCTGCGACACGAAAAGTGGGTGATGTGCCCCACATCGGGACTTGTTTGCATGAACCCGTCCCAGACGTCCTCGTGAAGATGCGTACAGGAATCAGCCGCCGCTGACGGACAACTCGGCTTCGGCCACCACGCAGGCCGACTCCGCATCGATGAACGGACTGTCGAGCCAGCCATCGGGCAACGTGGGGGCTCGACCACCAGAGGTCCGACCACGCGGCCCGGAACCTACCTCTGAGTTGAAGTCCTGATCACCATCGATCAGCGCCAGCAGCGCGTCCAATTCCGCCAAGGTGGCAACCGTGCCGAGCGATTGCCGAATCGGCTGTGGAACGCGGAAGCCCTTCAAATACCAAGCCATGTGTTTGCGGATATCGCGGCAACCCTTCACCTCGCCGTAGTCCGCGCACAGCAACTGCGCATGCCGACGCAGCGTGCGCAGCACTTCGTCGAGCCGTGGCTCCGCAGGCAGGGGATCGCCGCGGAACGCCGCGACAAAATGACCGAACAACCAGGGTCGGCCTAGACATCCACGACCAACAACGACGCCATCGGCGCCCGTTTCCTCCAGCATGTGCAACGCGTCTGCTGCCGTCCAGATATCGCCATTACCGAGCACCGGCGTGTTCAGCGGCGCGAGTTCGTCCTTCAAGCGTGCGATCGCCTGCCAATCGGCCTGCCCGGAATACATGTCGTGCGCGGTGCGACCGTGCAGCGCCACCCAGGCAACGCCGGCGAGCGCGGCGGTGCGTCCGGCTTCGAGATACGTCAGATGATCATCGTCGATGCCTTTGCGCATCTTCACCGAGACCGGAACGCGACCATCAGCTGCTTCCACTGCCGATTCCACGATCGATGCGAACAGGTCCTTCTTCCACGGCAACGCGCTGCCGCCACCCTTACGCGTGACCTTGGGGACCGGGCAGCCGAAGTTCATGTCGATGTGATCGGCGCGATTCTCCTGCACGATGATGCGCACCGCCTGGGCCATCACCTGCGGATCCACGCCATACAACTGCACCGAGCGTGGGGTTTCGTCGTGCGCGAAGGTGACCAGATCCAATGTGGCCTCATTGCGCTCCACCAGCGCCCGGCTGGTCACCATTTCCGAGACATACAGCCCTGCCCCGGATTCCCGACACAGCCGCCGGAAGGCCCGATTGGTGATGCCCGCCATCGGCGCCAGGACGACCGGCGGATCGATCACCTGATCACCCACCGCAATCGGCAGCCGCTCACTCGTAGCCATCACGCGCGGCATTCTCCCAGCAAGGGGCTCATACGGCAGACTGCACCAGGTTGCCGACGCGGCGTCGGCGAGTAATGAGTGGCAAACGAGATGGACGAGGGGCAGCAGTGACGACTACGCGCGACCGAGTAGAGATGACGGGCAAAAAGCGCTGGGTGGCGCTGCTGTTCTTGGCCCTCGGCGTGGCAATGATCATCCTCGACGCCACCGTGGTGAATGTCGCGATTCCCACCATGGTGCGGGATCTGAACCTCAGCACCAACGATGCCGAGTGGATCAACGCCGCCTACTCGCTCACCTTCGCCTCGCTCTTGATCTTCTTCGGTCGCCTGGCCGACAGGTTCGGCCGCAAGCTGCTGTTCATCATCGGCATCGTCTCGTTCGTCGGCGCAAGCGTCCTAGTCGCTGCATCGGATTCCGCTGCAACGTTGATCCTCGCCCGCGCGCTGCAAGGCGTCGGCGCGGCGATGATCTTGCCGAGCTCACTGTCGGTCATCAACGCCGTATTCGTCGGCAAAGCACGCGCGGTCGCCTTCGCGGTGTGGGGCGGCACCATCGGCGGTATGGCGGCCCTCGGACCACTCGTCGGTGGCTGGCTCACCACCTACTACTCCTGGCACTGGGCGTTCTTGATCAACGTGCCCATCGGCATCATCGTGCTCATCGGTGTGCTGGCGGTTGTTCCCGAAACGCGCGACGTGCACGGACGCAAAGGCATCGATATTCCCGGAACCATCCTGGTCACCCTCGGCCTGCTGGGCATCGTCTTCGCGCTCATCGAAGGCCAGCGTTACGGCTGGTGGGCACCC
>JAQCBM010000164.1 GCA_027729865.1 Actinomycetota bacterium | reverse complement strand
AACACACACCAAGATAAGGCTTGTCGCTCTCTGAGAGCTGCCGTATGTACTCGACTTCCGGTTGCACCCAAACCTGCGCTTTTGGATCGTGTGCATTTGCGAAAGATCCAAACGCGATGACCGCATCGAAGTCCCCCGGATCTGGGAAGTCGGTGTTCGGTGCGCCTGGATCGCTCAGCACGACATGCAACTGTGTCTCGATGCCACGATCTGCAAGACGCCGGCCGATGCGACCAGGTGCCGCTTGCGGCTCGTGGCTTATCAGAAGGACGCGCATTCCTACAACGTAGCCCGGTAGCGGGCGATCTCCCAATCACTGACTCGACCTTCCGGCTGGTCAGCATTCGCCGCGAACTCCTCTGCTTCCCGCCGCTGCATGATCAGGAAGTTTTCGACGAACGTGTCTCCGAAAACGCTACGCGTGAACGGTGAGTCGAAGTTTTCGATCGCCCCGGAAAGGCTTGCAGGTAGACGCTCCCAGCGATCGTCGGCGTGCGGATCACCGGTCACATGTGACATCAATTCGCCCTCACCTTCCAGGCCCTCGATTCCAGCCGCCAAGCACGCAGCGAGGACCAGGTAGGGATTCGCGTCCGCGGCGGCCCAGCGCACCTCGAGTCGATTTGCGGCACCTGCACCCACGATCGACCGGACGCCCACGAGTCGATGGTCCAGGCCCCATGTCACCTGGGTGGGCGAGAACGAGTAATCCTCAAGCCGTTTGTACCCGCTGATCGTCGGCGTCATCACCAACTGCAGTTCCTTGTGATGGGCAAGCAGGCCACTCAGGTATTTCCGCATGTACGAGTTGCCCAACACCGAATCCTCGTCCGATTCGGCAAAGATGTTTTTTCCATCCTTGGTCAATGACTGATGAACATGCATGCCGTTTCCTGCCTCCAACAGGTACGGCTTCGCCATGAACGTGGTGTTGATGCCGTGTCTCTTAGCTACCAGACGGACGATGTATTTGAACAAGACCGTCGCATCGGCCATTTCCATCAGCGGTCCGTAACGCAGGTTGATCTCCGTCTGCCCAGGGCCGTACTCGACATTACTTGCCTCGACTTCAATGCCCGTCTTGCGCAGCGACTCCCGGATATCCAGCATGAAGGACTCCATCTCTGCTCCTCGTTGAATCGAGTAGCAGTTGATGTCGTCGTACAAGGGTTGCCAATCGGCTGTGAAGAAGTGGCACTCGAGCTCAGTTGCCGCGTCCATTCCAAAGCCCATGTCCGCAAGACGAGCGAGTTGCTTCTTGAGCATGCCACGCGCATCCATCTCGATCACCCGATCGGACTCCGGGTGGTAGGTATCGCACATGACCACGGCAACACCGTCCGTCCAACCTGCGATGCGGAAGGAATCAAGATCGGGGACTGCGTGCATATCGGGGAATCCATCGGTCTCGTCTACCCAGGGAGTGGCGAAGATGAAGCAGGTGGGATCCCAGGTGTAGACGACGTTGGCGATAGCGAAGCCGGACCCGCGCAGAAAGTGCCGAACAGGCAGGCGCTTACCTCGCGGCACCC
This sequence comes from Actinomycetota bacterium, assembly GCA_027729865.1. Classification (GTDB taxonomy): domain Bacteria; phylum Actinomycetota; class Actinomycetes; order S36-B12; family S36-B12; genus S36-B12. The sequence goes on along the minus strand of JAQCBM010000164.1, from coordinate 3,609 downwards.
CCCAGGTGTCCACGAACATGCATTCCACTGTGTGGATGTTGTTCTCCTCGCACACCCGGGCAACGTCCTGCCACGATGTCGCGCCCTGCCGCGGCTTGGCCATTTCTCTACTCCCTTGCTTCCAGGGCCGTCCTTTTGGATACTTGATAAATCTAGTGCGTCGGAGTCTCTTCGTCGCCCCTTTTTCGAGGTTAGGAGCCCGCGTGCACGCAATGGTCCTGGATCGTCCTGGGGAGCCCATCCAGCCTAAGGAAGTGCCTGATCCCATCGGGCAGGCACCCGGATCGGTGATCGACGTGGTGGCCTGCGGTATCTGCCATTCCGACTTGCACGCAGCTGCGGGCGACTATCCGACGAATCTGCCCATCATCTTGGGCCATGAGGTGGTGGGCAACCACCCTGAACTTGGCCCCGTCTTGGTGTACGCGTGCTGGGGATGCCGCCAGCCCGATTGCTGGGCCTGCTCCTCAGGGCAGGAAATGATTTGCCCAAACGCGACCGAGGCGGGCTTGTTCCGCGACGGTGGATACGCCGAGAAAATGGCGATTCCCGACGATGCCTACCTCGTGCCCATCGGAGATCTGGACCCGTCTCGAACTGCTCCCTTAGCGTGCGGCGGACTGACCGCCTACCGAGCGGTCTGGCATACCCAAGGCAAACTCAATGTGGCCGTCAAGCCCCGAGCGCTGGTTCTCGGTGCCGGAGGACTCGGGCAATTTGGTATCCAATTCCTGAAGATTCTGACCGATGCAACGGTCACAGTTGTCGACTCATCACCGGCAAAGCGACAGGTGGCAGTCGATCTCGGCGCCGATGCCGTGTGTGACCCTGGCGAGTTGGAAGGGACATTCGATGCAGTTATTGACTTTGTAGGCGCTGCTGCAACACTCGAGTCTGCTGCCCAGCATGTAGCCCGCCAAGGAATAGCCGTAGTCGTAGGTCTGTATGGAGGGACGATTCCTTTCGGCTTCGGAGTTGTCCCACACGAAGCCCAGTTCATGACATCGGTGTGGGGTACCCGGGATCAACTCGGCGAGTTAGTGAATCTGGCTCACAAGCACCCACTGGCTTCTCCTGTGGAAGTCCTTCCCTTGGATTCCGCACAACAAGCTTTGGATCGGCTGGCGTTGGGTGACGTAGCTGGGCGCATAGTGCTCGATCCTCGGAGGACATCATGATCGACATCACCAACCCCGACACCTATCGCGATGGCATCCCCCATGCGGTGTTTCAACATATGCGAGACAACGAACCCGTCGCGCTCCGGGAATATGAAGGGCGTCCGTACTGGGCAGTCACTCGTTATGCCGATCTCGTTACCGTCACCCGAGATCCAAAGACGTTTTCAAGTGCACGAGGCATGACCAATCTCCCAGATCTCACCGAAGAGCAGATGAATGCCCGTCGCTCGATCATCGATACCGATGCCCCTGAGCACGTTCGACTTCGCAAACTTGGTATTCCCGCCTTCACCGGCAGGAAAGTCCGTAGTTACGAAGAGACCACGCGCGAGATCACACACACGCTTTTGAGCGACGCGGTTGCAGCGGAGCGAGTAGATATCGTCTCAGCGATTTCAGCGCCGCTACCGATCCGTGTGATCGTCGGGATCCTCGGTGTCCCAGAAGAGGACACCGATTTCATGGTGCAACTTTCCGACGAACTGATCGACTCCAGCGACCTACCCGACGATGCCTACGGCAACACCACGCCTTTGGAACTCTTGCCCTTCAGTTCACCGGCTTCTCATGCACTCTTCGAATATGGCGCCAAACTCGGTGGCGAGCGCAGGCGCGATCCGCAAGACGATCTCGTCACCACATTGGTGCACACCGAGGTTGAGGGTGACCGGCTCAGCGAGTACGACTACAAGAACATGTTCCACGTGCTCGTTTTTGCAGGTAACGAGACCACACGAACTGCTATCAGTAACGGTATTCGTGCCTTTATGGATAACCCTGACCAACTCGAACTTCTGCATCGCCAACCGGAGTTGCTCGACCAAGCGGTCGAGGAAATCATCCGCTTCGCTACACCTGTCCTGCACATGCGTCGTACGGCCACGTGCGATACCGAACTAGCGGGCATTCAGATCAAGGAGGATGACAAGGTCGTCATTTGGTACGCCTCCGCCAACTTCGACGAACGAGAGTTCGAGAACCCACTGGCATTCGATATCACCCGACCGATCAAGCCGCCCCAAGTCTCCTTCGGCGCTAAGGGTCCGCACCACTGCCTAGGGGCTCCGTTGGCAAGAATGGAAATTCGAGTGCTCCTCGAAGAAATCGTGAAACTACGGATCCGCTTCGAGACTGATGGTCCCACTATTCGTACCCGCTCGAACTTCGTCAACGGGATTGCGTCCTTACCCGGTCGCGTCTTTCAGCTCTGAATGACAGCAAACGCATTGGGGCGCCCCGAAGGGCGCCCCAATGATGGATCGTCGGAGTGCTACGAAGCAAAGTTGTGCACTGCGTCGTAATTCTCCTTGTTCTTGCGCGCTGTCCCGACAATCAATCCGATAACGAACATCACGAACGGCAGCAGGATCAAGATCCAGCCAGTCGTGTTGTGCTCCCAGGCCAATGCATCGGGTGTCGAGGAGAGGCCGGAGAAGAGATTGAAGTGGGCCATCAGCATGTACTCACCGAGCACTAGACCGATGATTGCCAAGACCGGAGCGATCTTGGTCTGCCACACACGCGTGTCTTCCTTGGTCCGATTGAAGTACACGATTACAGAGATGCTGACAAGAATCTCTGTCAGCACGATCGCAATCACGGCTACGGCTCCGAACCAGAAGAAGAGGTTCAGGATCGGATCCCAGCCGAGGACGATCGCAACGATCACGATTCCAACGCCGAGGATCGACACCAGTCCGGTGGCATAGATCGGTGCTTGGGCACCGTTGGTTCGATCCAGGGCTTTGGGAAGCACGCCTGCGCGGCCCATCGCGAAGAAATACCGCGCCGCACTGTTCTGGAAAGCTAGAAGAGCAGCGAACAGTGAGGTCAAAATCAACCAGCCGAGCAACTCGGTCAACCACGATCCGACGAACTCGGTGCTCAGAGAGAACAAGATGGCAGCAGGATCTGCCAAAGGCTCGCCATCGATGGCGGTCACCTCAAACACCTTGTTCTGAATGTCAGTAGCGCCGAGACCTGACACGAGCCCAAACCCGATCACGCCGAAGAGCACCGTGATCAACAGCACCGAGGTGTAGGTGGCCTTCGGCACTGTGCGCTTGGGATCTTTGGACTCCTCGCCATAGATCGCCGTGGCTTCGAAGCCGATGAAGGATGCGAGTGCGAATGCAAATGCAATACCCACGCCGCCGGGGATGGCTTCGGAGAAGATGCTGGCTGGGCTGAAGGACGCCCCGAAATCAAGACCATCTGGCCCACCACCTTGGAAGATGACGGCCAATGCGACAAGCAGCAATCCCACGAGTTCCACGGTGAGCAGTACGCCGAGCACCTTCGCGCCGATGTCCACCGACGCAGCCGACAGGGCGAACACGAGGGCGAGCATGATGAAGGCATAGACCCACCACGGGAGCACCAGACCGAACTTGGCATCCAACTGGAAGGTCATCTGTCCGGCGAGAAA
>JAQCBM010000163.1 GCA_027729865.1 Actinomycetota bacterium | reverse complement strand
CGACAACAACGTCGGGTGGCGAATCGACTACCAGATCGCCTCACCCGGCCTCGCCGAGCGGGCCGTTGCGAGCACCGTCGACCGCGCCCCGAGCTACGCCGAGCGATGGAGCGACCACGCTCCGCTGATTGCTGAATTCAAGGTGTGAGCAACAGCGGGCGACGCAGGGCTCGAAGCACAAATCTCCTATAGGAACAATGCAACATTTTCATTAACCTGTACGACTTATGAGCGCCCAGAGCCGCCGTCCTCTGCGCAACATTCGAACTGGAATCGCTGTTGCCCTCATCGCTCTCACCGGCACATACGTGCTCGCCGACCCCGTTGACGATGGCGTCAGGGCCAATGGAACGGTCGCCTACACCGAACAGGCAGCTGCTGTTCAATTGCGCAGTTCTGGGTCAGTCAGCATTGGGACCTACGACGGCGGTTATGTGGACTTCGCCATCACAACCCCGACCTCAAGTAGCGAGGATCTGAGTTACGGCACGTCCGAGACAGCTTCCACCACCGCCGGCGAGGTCACAATCGTCGGGACTTCCATCTACCTAGGAAATGGAACAACGGCAGACAACATCGGTTCGGTGGATAGCACATACAACGGGCAGGACGGGGAAAGACTTCGCATCAACTTCGTCAACAGTTTCTCCAACGCCAGTTTCGAGGAAGCGACGTTGACCGGGTGGACAAAGCTGGAATCCCAAGTAGTCCTTGGCTCAACCACGATCGCTGGCTACGTCGCGATCGATCGCCGCAATTACTCCGGTATGGGTTGCGCTAATGACTATGACGACGGTGTCTACACCGGCTCCAACGCGAACATGAGTCGAAAGTCCGTCACCGTCACCAGCGCTAGCGCGTCGGACGGCACCAAGTCCTTGCTCCTCGACATGTACGCAACCGCCGGGTCCGGCGGAGGATGGGTTATCCACGGACCGGCTGTGTACTCCGACCAGTTTCAAGCGACCAGTGGAGACGAAATTTCGTTCGATTGGAAGGCCATCGGCGGTGGCGATGACTACTCAGTGTTCGGGTACATCGTGAACGTAGCGAACGGTTCGCAAACAACTGTGCTTGATGCATATGAGCAACGCGATGGGCTCAAAACCAACTGGACCACTGCTTCCGTCGAGATTCCAGCGAGCGGCAATTACCGATTCGTATTCGTCGCCGGTTCTCACAACGCAGACTGCGGAAGCCAGGGAGACGCCAAACTCTACATCGATAACGTTCAGGTCTTTGGTTCGAAAGTAGACCAAACAGTTGCTGAAAAGGTCGCCGCACTAGTCGCGTATTCCAACGACTCGAACAACCCGGCGGCGACACGTTCGGTCGCCTTCACCGCCGTGAACGGTGCAGGCACCACGACAACGACCGAGACAATCACGGTCAACATCACCGCCGTGGACGACCCACCAGCACTGACCGACCCCGCCACCATCACCTACCTCAACACCTCGGCAGACGACACCTTCTCAGTCGCCAGCGGCACCCTGTCGGACGGCTTCAGCGACCCAGACGGTGACACCCCGACGTACAGCTTGCCGAACGGCATCTCCGAGACCGTGACCATCAATTCCGTCAACTACGACGCAGCAGAGGCGGGGACCTTCGGCACGCTCCGACTCAACAGTTCAACAGGCCAGTACGTGATGGTGCCGAATGAGGGCGCCCTCGACCCGGAGCAGGTGTCACAAAGCGAGACGTTCGCAGTGCGAGCAACGGCAGCCGGTGTCGACGCCGACGCAAGCCTGACCCTGGCAGTCAGCGTTCCTGCGTCAGCGCCAACGGCGCCGACTGGCCTGACCGCCAACCCCTCGGGAGAGGGCGGAGTGGCACTCTCATGGGACACCCCAGGCTGGCTTGGCGGTTCGGTTGTCGCTAGCTACACCATTCAGAAATCATCCAACGGTTCCACCGACTGGACTACTGCGACGACGAGTGCGACGACATCCGCCACCGTCGCTGGCTTGACAGCGCCCGCTACCTGGTACTTCCGAGTCACCGCTACCAACGCAACGGGAACGAGCGCTGTGAGCTCGACGACCTCATCAAATACCTATGGGCTACCCACCACACCATCTGATCTCACAGCCACGCCGGGGGACGAGTCGGCAACGATCACCTGGACAGTCCTTGCGAACGACGGTGGCGCAGCGATCTCGGACTACGAGTACCAGGTCGATGGCGATTCGTGGGTTACGGCTGGAACCGACGGGACCGAAGAAATCACCGGTCTCACGAATGGCACCGCCCACACCATTGGTTTGCGAGGCGTGAATGCAGCCGGTGATGGCGCTACCTCCACCATCTCGGTGACACCGCGCACAATTCCTGGCACCCCCGGCTCGCTGACGTCGGCCAACGTTGCTGCCGACGGGTTCGACATCTCGTTCTCCGCAGCAACCGACGGTGGGGCATCGATCAGCCGGTACGAATACCGCGTCGATAGCGGCAGCGGATTTGGCGCATGGACAACGACAGGCGGCGGCTCACCATCCACCGTCACACTCTCGCAGCTCGCTGATGACACATCGCACGACATCGAATTGCGTGCCGTGAACGCGGCCGGAACCGGCCCCGAAGGCGCCATAACCGTGCAAACACCGGCTCGCACGCTGACCGTTACGGCGGGAAGCACCTCGATTCTCGTTGACGGGACATCGACCCTCTCCCACACGGTCGATGCCGGAGCGGGAGAGGTCACGTACACCGTGACCGGACCATGCTCCATCGCAGGTACGACAGTGACGGCGACCGGTGCCGGCACCTGCACGGTGACCGGAACGATTGCAACCGACAGCACGTCGGTCACTGATGTGACCTACTCTTCGGTCTCTGCGGCTGAGACCATCACCGTCAGTCTCGAGTCTCAGGCTGCCGTGACCGTCACCGGGGCACCGTCCTCCTTGGCGTACGGTGCCTCTGCTTCTCTCGCCTCCTCCGGCGGCAGCGGAGCCGGGGCAGTCACCTTCGATGACGGCACCTCGACCGCCTGCGAGGTCGAGCCCTCCACTGGTGATGTCACCATGACAGCGGGAACGGGTACCTGTGAGATCACCGCGACGAAGGCCGCCACCTATCGCTACTCATCGACCACGTCAGCGGCCGTCACCATCACGCCCGGCCCGGCTGCAGTCACCGTCACGGGGCCGACACCAGCGTCGATCGTGTACGGCGCCGAGATCCCGACACTCGACCCGGTGTATTCAGGTCTCGTCGGTGATGACACCTCGGTCACCGGTGTCACCTGTTCCACCGACTACGACCCGACCGATGCTGACAACAACGTGGTCGGCAGCTACACCACGACCTGCTCGGGTGCATCGGACCCGAACTACACCGCCTCGTATGAGACCGGCTCCCTGGTCGTTGGCCGCAAGCAACTCCGCGTCACCGCACCGTCGCAAACGATCGAGTACGGCACGGAGGTTCCGTCATCGTTCACGCCGACGATCACCGGATTTGTCTACGACCAAACCGTCGATGACATCACCCCACCCACCTGCTCAACCACGTATACCGCCGCATCGAACGTTGGTGACTATTCCACTACCTGCACCGCGGCGAGCGCGACCAACTACTCGTTCACGTACACCGCTGGAGTGCTGACGGTGACGCCGATCGGACAGTCGACGTTCTCGATCAATGTCCGCACATCAGATGACGAAGAGTTCGGCGATGACGACATCGCGGTATACGGCCAGACAATCATCATCTCGACTTCGGGTGGGTCGGGGACCGGTGCCGTCACCCACAGCGTTGGGGCATCAGATGCGTGCACCGTGGCAACCGTGGACGGCGTCACCACGCTCAGCATCATCGCCGGCGTCGGCACCTGCACGCTCACCACCAGCAAAGCCGGCGACGACAACTTTGACTCGATCACTGCAACCCGTACCTTTGAGATCGGTCCTGCAACGCTCCGGCGCCCGAGCGCACCGACGGTTGTCGCCGTCAACCCCACCACCATCCGGGTCGGTATCCCTGTCGTGACCGGCGCCACCAGCCACACAGTGAGGCTCACCGCCGACGGAGTCGCCGTCGCCTCGGTCACCGTCGATGCTGATGTGACAAGCGTGACCTTCAGCGACCTCGATCCGAACACGACATACGCCGCAACCGTTACCGCTATCAGCGGATCGGACAACTGGGGCGACTCGCTCGCCTCGGCCAGCACCGAAACGACCACACCCGAACCGCAGTCAGCAACGGCATCCATCGCTGTGCCTGACAACACCGCAACACCCACCCTCGTGACCGCCGACGATGCTCCAACCATCTCGCGCCAACCGGGTACCGCAGGCGCCACTGACATCAATGGTCAACCGCTCGACATCGTCGTCAGGTCACTACTGAGCGACGCCGCCGTCGCCAGCGCCGTCAGTACCCCACCAGCGGAGCGGACTCCCGACCAGGTCGTTGCCATTCAGACCGCAGCGCGAATGCTCGCCGAGGACTTCGACGATGCTCGCCCCGCTGGACTCGCTCCGATGTTCGCCGTCGTCAACACGCCAACCGGCGTTGTCATCCGTGGCCTCGTCGACGGCGGCGACACCGACGCGATCAACGACACCACCAAGGAGCAGATTCGCGGCGATATCCCATTCGAAAACGCCATCGTGCTGGAAACCCAAGAATCGACACTGGTGCTCGCTGCTCTAGACCCCACGGGCGAACCAGTGCCCCTGACAGCGGGCGGCGTGCTTGAGATCTATGGCGGCACCGTCGCCACCGCTGCATTCGGGTTCGAGCCCGGCTCCAGCGGCGAAGTCGTCATCTTCTCAACACCCCGATTGATCGCCACGTTCGACACCAATGACTACGGGGCGTTCACTGGAGAGTTCGATCTCCCACCAGATCTCGAACCGGGTGAACACACGCTCGTCTTCACCACTGAGTCCCTCACGAAGTCCATCGGTATCAGGATCCCTGAGCCGTCACGATCGCTACCGAGCACCGGCGCTAACACCGATGGTCTCCTCCCATGGCTCGTGCTGATCATGGCGACCGGTGCGCTCGTCTGGCTCATCAGTAGCGGCCGCCACCGGCAATCGTTCGTCAGGGTCTGATCAGATCCTCTCGAGCGCAGCACCGTCAAATAACGGTGTCACTCCGAACGACTCAGCGTCTGCAGACATCTCCTCGGCGGACGGCACATCGCCGACACGAGTACGC
>JAQCBM010000162.1 GCA_027729865.1 Actinomycetota bacterium | reverse complement strand
CCGCTCTCGAACACGGTCGGATTCAGACGTGACAGTCACCCCGGGGTCGGCACCTGCAGGCGCGATCTCGGTGACGCAAAGGAACAGGTTCGAGGTAGTTGTTCTGTCGAGCTGCTCGAGCGAGGAGATCCTCACCTGGCCGACTCGATCGGATCGGTTTGCTTTCGCCTCGATGGAGACACGACCGAGTTCGAAGTCCTTCGGTGCCCGCTCAGGGCCGACCCACCCCTCGATAGCGGCGCGGGTCGGCATGTTCGGCAGAACGAGCCGGTCGAGTACGGCGAGTTCGCCGAGTAATCCGAGCTGTCGCTGCGCGCTCAGGCGGTCGTCGCCCCCTCCTGCCAGTAGGTGATGCCAACGCCATGTGCGTCTGACCATGACTGAGCAGGTCTCTGCCTCTGTTCTGCATTCGCGTGTGCGGTTCACGATGTCGAGACAGAGGCGTGCGAAGACGTCTCGGAGTGAAGGGTCGGTGAGAGTGAGCAGGATCAGGTTGGCACCGGGTTCGGCTGACGGTTCCTGTGTCACGGTGATGCTGCGGACCCGAGGCAGTCGAGGCTGCGAGAAGTCAACCGAGTGCCCGAGGGCGAGGCTGGGCTTGTTGTCGGTGTCGATCGCCCAGAAGAGGTTCCACGGATGACTGGCGTCGACACGGGAGCCTGTGATCGGGTTGTCGCCGGTTGGAGGCTCTAGGTTGCGCCAGGGGTCGCCGTTCTGTTGGGGCTCAGTCATTGAACTCTCCCAGCTCAGGGTCGTCGTCGATGTCGTCGCCTCCGCGGATGTGCTCTTCCAACCAGACCTGGTTGACGACGTACTCGATCGGGTCATCGCGCAGGCTCTCGGAGTCAGGGAAGCTCATTCCCCACGCGATTACTGGGCCTTCCGGCGGCTCGTACGAACTCTTGGGGTCTGACTTTCGGAGTTCAAGGGGGTACACGATGAGCAGGGGACGATCCCGCTTCGCCCTGTACATCCGGTCGGGAACCTCTTTGCCTGAATTTGCAGCAATGCCCTTCCACTCCTCGACCGCCTTCTCCACAAGGTCAGGAGCGAGCCCGACACGCTCGATCCCGCGGGTTGCCACCCTTTGCTTGTTGCCGATCCTGAGCGTGTCTTGGTCGCTGGACGACCCGACTGTGCGCATCATGGACGCTCTGCGATTGCAGAAGTCGTACTTGCTGCCCTTCTTGGTCGACGCTAGGAGAACATCCCACTGCTCGAGCGCGCCTGTCGGTTGACTCTCAATGAAACCCCGCACGAGGGCTGGCTCCGTATGGATGGACAGCGGGTGGTTGTCGAACGAGTTGAGGAACTTGGCAATCGGCTCGAATGGCGCGCCACGAATCAGGTAACCCTCATCGTCGTTCCGCTCCATTGGCAGTGGGAGGCCCAGTCCTTCAAGCTCCGCGAAGAGTTTCTTCGCTGCGTCACGATTCGACGACGTTGCCGACGGACGGAGCGTGTGCGTCTCCACGAACTTGTTCTTGAGGCCGACCCTGACGACCGCGCGCTCGCCGACGCCGATTCGGTTGCGCGCCGTCACAATGAGGGAGTCGGGGTGACTTCTTACTCGGAGGCCGAATTCCCGAGGCGTCGCGTTTGCCTGTTCCATCGTGCGGAAGTCGGCCCTGAGCTCCTCGATTGAATCGGCGAGGTGTTCGTACCACCCCTCGGCCTCGTCGGTCATCCACACACGACACAGGTCCTCGTATCCCGGCCGGTAGCCGAACCAACGTCCCATCTGCAGGAGCGTGTCGTAGGCCTTCGAATTCCGGAGGAGATAGCTCACCGATAGGCCCTCGAGGGTCAGTCCGCGAGAGAGCGAGAATCCGCCGATCGCAATCGCACTGAGCCCGGTCGTCTTGTACTCGTCGTAGTTGAGTGCGGATGATGATGCGCTGTTGATCTGGAGGACCTGCACCGGCGCGACTGCCTCGAGGAGATGGGGGAACACCTGCTCCCACGTCTCCTCAACGAATGCGAACTGCTTGCTCCATGTTGTCGCGAGGTCCTTGATGTCCGGGTCGCGTTCAGCAACTGGGATCGGACGGCTCCCGTGTGCTCGGACCGCGTCGCTGATCTCGCCGAGATAGATGCGGACGAGGCTCCATACCTGTTCCTGCACGCGGGTGAAGCGGGAAACGTTTATCAGCATCGAGTTGTGCTTTTCGGTCTGGCCTCGGACCCGCCGGACCGCGTTGTTGAGAAGGAATGTCCTCACCGCAGTTCGGAGGCTCTCCGGTAGGGCGATTACCTCCAGGTCGATCTTGTGGACAACAGGCAGGAGGTCTTCGTTGTCGTCAATCGACCGGACGAACTTCTTTGGCTCCTCGACGAAGATCCGCGTCGGCCCGACGTAGTTGGAGGGGGGATCGAGGCTGACGATGAAGTCACGGGGGAAGAGGTCCTGTTCGAACATCGCGTCATCAGTGTCAGGGTCGATGAAGATGTTGGCGAACGGTGTGGCCGTGTAGCCGAGGTAGCACTTCCGCTCGAAGAGGTTCAGCAGTTGTCTGATCTGACCGTTGATGCGCGCGACCGCACCCTTGCCGTGCTGGATGTTGATCGAGGCATTGTCCGCCTCATCGTCGATCAGAAGAAGCGGTACGTCGATCTTGTCGGAGCCACGATTCGCATTGTGGACGGCAAGCCATTCAGTCAGGTTCTTCAGAGTGGACGGGTTCTTCTTGATGACGAGCACAGCCGGTACTTTCAGATCCGAGATCTGGATCCCGACAGCATCCGCTGTCGCCGAGTTGAAGTCCCGTTTCCTCGTTGTGAATGTCGCCGGTCTCCGCTCTGAACTGAAGAGGACGACACCGACAGGTTCACGAGTCGCGCCCTTTCGGATGTCGGCGCTGTCACGCCCGATGAAGCCCTCGTCGATGCGCTGCTGAGTCTGGTTCCTCAGGGAGTTGTGGATCCCGGCTATGACAATGATCAGTCCGTAGCCGGCATCAGCTGCCTTCGCGAGTAGCCCCGTGTAATTGGCGGTCTTTCCGGACTGTACGTGTCCAACCACCATGCCTCTGCGGTCCCATGGACCTTCGAGTTCGGGATTTTGAAGTAGACCGAGGATCCGGTCGGTGACTTCGTCCAGGCCTTCAACAACACTTCTCGCCCGCCCGTTTTGGATGAGTAGCTGCCGGTATCGGTTCCAGTAGTACGGGTCGATCTTGGCCTTCGCTGCCGGAAGCCAAGGGCGGAAGGTCTCTGACTTGAGGATGTTCGCCTTGCCGATGGTGATCTGATGGCGAGCCTCGAACTCACGTGCGAGTTGCTCGGCCTCGTCGTCAGTCACCTCGTACACGTTCCGTAGCCGGGAGATCTCGAATCGGATGGTCTCCGAGGTCGGCAGGCTTGTCTTGAAGATGACTGCCTGTGCTGATACCTGGAGGGTCTCGAAGTCCGGGGAGGTCATCACTGGTCCTTCCTCTGCTGCAGCGAGAGAATCTCCTTCACCTTGTCCTGATTTGACCGGTAGGGGTCTTGGGCAAGTAGGACCGCCTCTATGTCATCAAGCGAGAGGCCAGCGTCATGAAGCTTCTGGTACATGCTGACGACCCCTGCCTCGAGGGTGTCGTCCTCGACAGAGCCCGAGCCGATGCTGTGACCGTCGGTACCGAAGTCGGAGTAGATCATCTCAATGGGAAGTGATGCGCCGACGAGCTCCAACAGTTGGCCGAGATGACGTCGCGCCACGTCCGTCAGTTCCTCCATGATCCCAGTGATCAACGGATTCTCGACGTTCACTCGATACGAAATTGCTTCGGCATCCTGCACTCGATTCCACACTGGGTATCGCTGAGCTGAGGAGAGTCTCCGACCGCGGTGCGTGAATGGTTTCCTGGACTGGAGGTCGATCTTGTCTATCAACTCCTTGAGCCTGTCCTTCACCAGCAGCGGAAGCTGGGCACCGTCCTTGCGGACCCCGATCCTCCACTCACGGTCGAGTCGGTTGTCAATGTCGACTTGGATGCGGGCGAGTTGCGTGATCGGCGTCTGCTTCTTCAGCCCGAGCCACGACCCATCGACGATCAATCGCCGGTTGCGGTAAAGGTAGAACCCTTGGCCTCGGAGGTAGCCCCGGGGTCCTGCATATCGCGCCCAAGTCACCGTGTCGACCTTCTTGAAGTGGGGCAGGACGAACGGCTGAACGACCACGTCCGTTCCCGCGTAATGAATGATTTCGCTCGGGAGGTGCGTTGTCGCAGGATTGTTCCGGTTGAAGGGATCGAAGGGTTCAAGCGATCGCCCGTTGACCGCAAGGTTGACCTTTCGACGGCCCTTCTCGCCCTCGAGGAACCGATGGAACACCAACTCAAGGTGACTGGACAGCCCTGTGGTCAGCTCATTGACCGCGTGTGCTCGCCGACGTGAGCCCACCTCGAGCTCGACGCCGTCAGGGCCGTCGATAGTTTCCCAGACGACGACTGTTCCATGGTCACCGATCTGGTCTGCGAATGGCAGGTCGGCGTCCTCAGACGGCTCCAGAGCAACCCACCGGCCAAGTTGCTGGACGACATCGAGATCCCAGGTCAGAGCGTGCGTCGTACCGTCGCGTCGGGTGATCACAGTCAACCGTCGACACTGGGAGAGCGACGCCGTCTTCAATCCAAGACCGAAACGCCCCAGGTCTTGCTGCTGCCGCTCCGCAAGAGGGCTGGTGGAGCCCGGGGTCATGGCAACGAGGAGCTCCTCGCGACTCATGCCATGACCGTCGTCGATGACGGCTACACGCAGCTCATCGTCGTCGGCAATCTGGATCTCTACTGCCGAGGACTCCGCAGCAAGCGAGTTGTCGACGAGATCGGCTATCGCCGTGCTGAACGAGTAACCGAACGCCCTAAGGCTCTCAAATAGGGACTCAGCCGGGGGAATCAGCTCGACCTCAGAGACCCCCGGCTTCGCTTTCGGGTTCACGAAGTCATGCTCCTCTTCGCGTGCCACTGGATCATCCAATCAACTAGAGCCACCATGGTCAACCGATAAGAACCGCGAACACAGGACCCGGGGTCACGTGAAGTCCGAAAGTCGTGAGGTGTCTCAGCGGGGAACACTGATCGGGCTGTTCTCCGTGACCGGATCCACCGGCGACGGGATCATGCGTCCACTCGGCAACCTGAACTCGTAGAACTCCCACTGCTGGTCGCTGGTCTCGGCCGTTGGCTCTTGACCCGCTGTCTCGATCGTCTCGTTGT
>JAQCBM010000161.1 GCA_027729865.1 Actinomycetota bacterium | reverse complement strand
GAAACTCGAGGTCCAGGCTTCAGGGCTTCTATGGCACATGATCGGGCGTTTGCAGCGCAACAAGGTGGGATCGGTAGCCAGGTGGGCCGACATCGTCGAGTCCGTCGATCGCATGGCATTGGTTGCGCCACTAGCCGATGCTGCTGCGCGAGTTGAGCGCTCAACACCGCTCGAAGTTCTGATTCAGGTGAACTTGGACCCGCCGCACGTCCAGGGCGGCGATGGTCAGGGCCCGGCCGAACGCGGAGGCGCCTTGGTCGAGCAGGTACCAGAGCTGGCCACCGCGATTGCATCTCGACCGGAGCTTCGGCTTGCCGGGGTGATGGCCGTCGCACCACACCCCGACACCGGCGTCGATCCTGCCGAGGCCTTCACGAAGTTGGCCCGCGTGTCCGCAGATCTTCGGAAACGGTGGCCTGAAGCGGTCACTATCTCCGCGGGCATGAGCCAGGACCTCGAGGAAGCGGTCGCCTGCGGGGCGACACAAGTGCGCATCGGGGGAGCGATACTCGGGCAACGGCCTGCTGTGCAGTAGCGTCGGAGCGATCCGCCGACAATGGGCTCGACGGGACGAATTCAAGGAGGTGCACCGTGCCAGGGGCTATGCGCAAGATGGCGGTGTATCTCGGCTTGGTTGAAGACGACTCCGATGTCGACGATGGATACGACGACTACGACGAGCCGGCTCGCGAGTCCAGGCGCGAGAAGCGCGCCAGTCGTCGGGGCTTCAAGGATCAGTACGACCAAGAGGACGACGTTGATCGCTACGCCGTGCGAAGCGTCCGACCGATTAGCGAGCCTCGCGCCGTTCGCACTTTCCGCGCTGACTCCTCCGCGGATCGGCTTCCTACGTCGGCTCCGCTTCCGGGGCGAGGAATTCCGGTGGGAGACCTGAGCCGAATCGAGACCATTCACCCTCGCTCCTACAACGATGCGCGCCGGATCGGAGAAGAGTTCCGGGTCGGCGTTCCGGTCATCATGAATCTTGGCGATATGGACGACATGGACGCCAAGAGGATCATTGATTTCGCGGCGGGACTTGTCTTTGGCCTACACGGCACCATCGAGCGGATCACTGGCAAAGTCTTCTTGTTGTCACCCGCGAACGTCGACCTCGGTGACCAGGCTCGGGCGCAGATAGCCGAGGATGGCTTCTTCAACCAAAGTTGAGCCATCCATAAGGGAGTGACCTCACGGTGAGCATCATCGGCCAGATACTTGGCACCGTTCTTTGGCTCTATTGGCTTGTCCTCATCGCTCGGCTGGTGCTGGACTTCGTGCAGATTTTTGCTCGATCCTGGCAGCCAAGAGGCCCGCTGCTGCTTGTCGCCGAGTTCGTGTACACCATCACCGATCCGCCGCTGCGAGCTCTGCGGAAGGTGATTCCACCGCTGCGGCTGGGCAGCGTTTCATTGGACTTGGCCTTCTTGGTCCTGATTCTCGGCGTGCAGTTACTCATCAATTTCGCTGTGCTGCTCTAGGGTCCGATTGTGGAACTGAGTCCGCAAGACATCCGCGACGTTCGTTTCGGTACCACCCGAATGCGTGCCGGCTACGACATGACAGAGGTCGATGCCTTTTTGGACGCGATCGAAACGTCTGTGGAGTCCTACGCGACTGGGCTTCGCAATAGCCGTGATGAGGCAGACGCGTTGCGTTCACAGGTTCACCAACTTCAGGCTCGACTCGAGAGCGTGGAAGCGGAACTTGATGAATGCCGTGCCTTGAGTGCACCCGTGTCCCCCAACGATGGTCACAACACCATCGTGACCGGGATCGCGGACTCGGCTGATGTCGAGACCACGGCTGAAAACCCGATTGTGCGTGATCAGGAGCAACCGGTGGTTGCCGAGTTGCTGCGCGTGCGTGAGGACGTTCGTCGGATGCTCACCGAGCAACTTAAGCTCGTCGATGAGCTGCACATTGAGCCTCGTTAGGCGCGCTGCAACCGAATCTCCACCGGCAGGTCCGTTGTTACGAGAAAGCCATCCGCCTGGTGAACAGACACGAGCGAGATAGCAAGAACCTCACCGGATATCTCGCTGCCGTGGACGTCGAAGACGGCTGCGATGTCGGGGTCGGCGCTGGTCCAGGAAACGTTGATTCGATCCGTGATGTCGAGCCCGGCTCCCTTGCGTGTCTCCTGGATTGAGCGGACGATCTCACGGGCAAGCCCAGCCCGACGCAAGTCCTCATCAATGTGAAGATCGATCGCGACCGAGTCCTCGCTGTCGCTGGCAACTGCCCACCCTTCGCGCGGTGACTCAGCGATGATGACGTCAGCGGGAAGCACTTCTACCTCGGCCGAATCGACCATTACCGTTGCCTGCCCACGTGAGCGGATGGTGTCTACCAGCGTTGTGGGGTCGGCTTCGGAAATGGCTCGCGCGATGCCCGGGGTCGCCTTACCGAACCTGCTGCCGAGTTCGCGGAAGTTCGGTTTGACGCTCACATCGACAAGTCCGGCTTCCTCGCCCAAGGGGTCGACGGATCGAACGTTGAGTTCCTCGGCAACCTCGGCAACCAATTGGTCGGGTAGCTCCGACCACCCTGGAGCCGAGACCAAGGCCCGACTCAGAGGCTGGCGGGTGCGAACACTGCTGCTTGCGCGAGCAGCGCGACCTAGTTCGACAACCCGGCGAACCAAGGCCATTTGCTCGCCGAGATCGTCGTTAATGATCAGTGGATCGGAGGTTGGCCAGGAAGCAAGGTGAACCGAATCGGGAGCCGTGTCATCCGTGGGTCTGAACAGGTCCTGCCAGACGCGTTCGGTGATGAACGGTGTGTACGGCGCCATGCACAACGTGACGATGCGCAGAGCTTCGTGCAACGTGGCCAAGGCAGCTGGGTCACCGTCCCAGAAGCGGCGCCTCGAACGTCGGACGTACCAATTCGATAGGTCATCTACGAACGCAGCCAGAATGCGCCCACCGCGCTGGGTGTCGAAATTCTCTAGGGCATCGTCGACGTCGCGGGCGAGGCGATGCGCTTCGGATATCAGCCATTGGTCGATGAGTGGACGAGTGTGGAGATCGGGTGCGCCGTCGGATGGCTGCCACTGTGCTGTTCGCGCGTACAACGATTGGAAGGACACCGTGTTCCAGTACGTCAACAGGGTCCGACGAACCACATCGGCAATCGCGGCATGCCCGACCCGGCGCGCTTGCCATGGTGATCCAGATGCGAGCATGAACCAGCGCACAGCATCCGCCCCGTGATCATCCATCAGCGGAATGGGTTCCAGCACGTTACCGAGATGCTTACTCATCTTTCGGCCATCCTCATCGAGGATGTGACCTAGGCAGACGACGTTCTTGTACGAGGATTGATCGAAGACAAGGGTGCCGATCGCCATGAGCGAGTAGAACCAGCCGCGGGTTTGGTCGATGGCCTCGCAGATGAAGTCCGCCGGATAGCGCTCGTGGAAAGCGTCTTCGTTTCGGTGCGGGTACCCGAGTGCAGCAAAGGGCATCGCCCCGGAGTCGTACCAACAATCGATGACTTCAGGAACACGCCCAGCTTGCTGACCGCACGTGGGACACGAGATGGTGACCTCGTCGACGAAGGGTCGGTGGGGATCCAGTGAACTGACATCCGATCCCGCCAGTTTTGAGAGCTCCGCGAGTGATCCCACCGCAGTGAGATGGTCGTCCGGGCAGCGCCAGATCGGCAGCGGCGTGCCCCAGTAGCGATTTCGCGAGAGCGCCCAGTCGACGTTGTTGGTGAGCCAATCCCCGTAGCGACCCCACTTGATGGTGGGCGGGTACCAGTTCGTGGCTTCATTCTGTTCGAGAAGTTCGTCCTTTTTCGCCGTTGTCTTCACGTACCACGATGGCTGCGCGTAATACATGAGTGGGGTGTGGCAGCGCCAGCAGTGTGGGTAGGAGTGTTCGTATGGGTCGCGTCGAAAGAGCAGCCCGCGGGTCTTGAGGTCGTGGGTGAGCGTTTCGTCGGCCTTCTTGAAGAACTGACCACCCACGAGCGGAATGGAATCGTCGAAATGCCCGTTGGCGGCTATCGGATTGACGACAGGTAGCCCATAGGCCCGGCAAGTCTGCAGGTCATCCGCGCCGAAGGCCGGCGCCTGGTGGACCAGGCCGGTGCCATCGTCCGTGGTGACGTAATCGGCCAAAATCACAAAGTGCGCATCAGGAATGTCAACGAGATCAAACGGCCGGTGATAGCCGGTGCGCTCAAGTTCGGTTCCGGGTAAGCGTTCGAGAATCTCCACATCGGCTTCGCCGAATACGTGGGCGATCAGTTCTTCGGCGACGATGAACTGGTGACCGTCTGAGCGCACCACGGCGTATGTGGCGTCGGGCTTAACCGCCACGGCCGTGTTTGCTACCAGCGTCCACGGCGTGGTGGTCCACACGAGAAGGGAAACTCCGGGGTACTTCTCAGCCAATGGGCCGGACGCAACGGGGAACTGGACGTAGACCGATGGGTCAACAACCGTTTCGTAACCCTGCGCCAACTCATGATCGCTGAGTCCGGTTCCGCATCGAGGACAGTACGGGGCGACGCGATGATCTTGGACGAGTAGGCCCCTATCGAAGATGGTCTTCAAGGACCACCACACGCTCTCGATGTAGTCCGGATTCATCGTCCAATAGGCGGTATCCGTGTCGACCCAAAAGCCCATTCGCTCACTCATCGCGGTGAACTCGTCCACGTGTCGGAGGACGGATTCGCGGCATTTGGCATTGAACTCGGCTATGCCGTATTCCTCGATGTCCTGCTTGCCGCTGAAGCCCAGTTCCCGCTCTACGGCGAGTTCAACGGGAAGTCCGTGGCAGTCCCAGCCCGCCTGACGGGGAACGAAGTACCCCTTCATGGTTCGGTAGCGGGGAAAGATGTCCTTGAAGACTCTCGCCTCAACGTGATGAGCCCCGGGCGTCCCATTCGCCGTGGGAGGTCCCTCATAGAAGGTCCACAAAGGACGCCCTTGAGCCTGCGTGACGGAGCGCTCGAACACCGATTCCCTATCCCACAGATGCAGAATCTGATGCTCCATGGCCGGCAGATCAATCTGCGCGGGCACGGCCTTGTACATAGCGCCTCCTGTCCGAACGGGCAGGATAGCCGCGAGTGGTCGGCGTGCCGATGACCCGTGGCGCGGGGGACGGGCCTAGCATTCGCAAGCGCCGCCGCGTAGGTCAGTTGGTGGTGAGTCGATGAGGGGGGCGAAAATGCCGACCA
>JAQCBM010000160.1 GCA_027729865.1 Actinomycetota bacterium | reverse complement strand
AAGCCCCAGACCGCACGGCCATGAGTTCCTTAGCTCGCCGAACTGCAGTAGCCGCATCTGCTGCGTAACCATCGGCTCCCGAAACATCCGCGTATTCCTGGGTCACCGGCGCACCGCCGACCATGATGATGACGTCGTCGCGCAAACCTGCCTTCTCGATCGCGTTGATGTTCACCTTGAACATCGGCATCGTTGTGGTCAAGAAGGCACTCATGCCGACGATGTCGGGCTTGTGCTCTTGAATCGCCTCAATGAACTTCTCCGGCGGAACCTGGACGCCGATATCGATCACGTGGAAGCCAGCACCCTCGAGCATGATGTTTACGAGGTTCTTGCCAATGTCGTGAACGTCACCCTTCACGGTGCCCATCAAGAAGGTGCCTACTGTCTCCGCTCCGGTCTGTGCCAGCAAAGGACGCAGCACATCGAGTGCGCCCGACATCGCTTTGCCCGCGATGAGCATCTCCGGGACGAAGAAGTCACCCCGCTCAAAGCGCGCTCCCACTTCTTCCAGCGCAGGGATGAGTGCGTCGAACAAGATGGTGTCCGGCGACATACCGAGTTCCAGGCCCGCATTCGTGTGCTCGAGAACCGCGGGAGCGTTGCCCACCATCGTTTCGTCGTACAACGCCTTCAATACGTCGTCGGGAGTCATGCCGCACCCACCCTTCCTCCTGTAGGAACAACGGTTGTGTTCCCCGCTTCTTCACTGGTCGATCCTTCGAAGCCCAATAACGCCGATGCCTTGCCTGCTTGCTCGACGAGCAACTCTGCGTAGCTGTGGGCGACCTCCCGAGTCATGCGCAAAGTTGGCCCCGAGATAGATATCGCCGCAACAACATCTCCGCCCGCGGAGAACACCGGTGCAGCCACTGCGATCAAACCGGGTTCGAGTTCGGAGTCGGCGAGCGCCCAGCCTCGCTCGCGAACACGCTCGAGATCCTCGCGCAGCCGGTCGCGTGAAGTGATGGTCCGGGTACTGATCTTGCGGAGCCGGCCAGGAGGAAGGTCGGCCCCGTACGCCAAGAAGACTTTTCCGAGGGCCGAAGCGTGCAGGGGGACCTTGAGATCACCCGACTTCACCCCGCCGATCAAGTACGTGCAGTCGATCTGACTGATCTGCTCGACCTCGGTGCTGTCCAAGACCGCCAGGTTGATTGTTTCCCCTGTTGCCTCGCTCAATTCGACCATGAACGGGCGGGTGACCTCGATCAATTCGTCCGTAGGACGACGCGAGTGGGCGAAGCGGGTCAGGGCTCCGCCCGGGCGCACCGTGCCATCATCCGAGCGGAAAATCAGCTCGTGCCGTTCCAGACTCGACAGAAGCCGAGACAGCGTGCTTTTGGCCAGACCGCTTGACTCCTGGAGTTCTCCGAACGTGGGGGGTTGCGGGGCCTCCAACACGAACAACAGCAAGCCGGCAGCGCGGTCCACCGCCTGCGTGCCGGACGCTGCAGCCATGACGGGCCTGCCTTTCGAAAAAAACCCGGGGAAAGGGCTTCCGTGAGGGTCCATATTGTGGAACCCTTGTTCCACGTTTGGAGTGTAGGTAGCCCACCGATTTCTCGTCAAGGGTTACTGCTCAACTGATAGGAGAGCCATGTTCCGCAACTCGATGCCCCGCTACGAGATCCTCTCGCAGGATGCGCTTGCCACCTTGGATAAGGGCTGGCGGCGCATCGTGACGGAAATCGGCGTCCAGTTCGCCAAGCCCGAAGCGGTGGAAATCTTCAAGGCACACGGCCAGAAAGTGGATGGCGAGACCGTCTTCTTGGACCCGGAGTTCATCCTCGAGCACGTCGCGAAGGCGCCCTCGGAGTTCGACATGCAGGCCCGTAACCACGATCACGACGTCCATATCGGTGGCGACGCCATGGTCTTCTCGAGCGTGTATGGCCCACCGTTCTTCCGACGGGGAGACGAGCGGCGAGACGGAACGCTGGCCGACTTCGAGGACTTCGCCAAGCTCGCCCAGTCGTTCAACGTGATGGACAGCGTGGGCGGCGTGGTCGTGGAGCCCAACGACGCTCCGCTGGACTCACGCCACCTGGACATGGTCTACCGGGCTCTCACCCTCACCGACAAGATCATCATGGGCAACGTGGTGAGCGCCGAGCGGGCACAGGACACCGTGACGATGGGCGAGATGGTCTTTGGCAGCCGCGAGTCCATCGAGGAGAAGCCGTTTTGCATCTCGCTCGTCAACTGCAATTCACCATTGCGCTGGGACGATCGCATGCTCGATTCACTCTTCGTGTACGCCGAGGCGAAGCAACCGGTGATCGTCACCCCATTCCTTCTCATGGGTGCAATGTCACCGGTCACCATCCCAGCAGCGCTCGCACAACAGATGGCCGAGGCGCTGTCCGGCATCGCACTGACACAACTCGTTCGCCCAGGAGCACCCGTTGTGTTCGGCTCGTTCTTGTCCAACATCGACATGCAATCTGGATCGCCCCAATTCGGAACACCCGAGTCAGGCATCGGCCTTCTGGCAACCGGGCAAATTGCTCGACACTTCAAGTTGCCGTTCCGTGGCGGCGGCGGTCTGAACTCATCTCAACTTCCCGACGCCCAAGCAGGCTACGAAGCTCTGATGACTCTGATGCCCACGTTCCTGTCCGGAACGAATTTCGTGATGCACGCTGCCGGCTGGCTCGAAGGTGGCCTGGTGTCCAGCATCGAGAAGTACGTGATCGATGTGCAACTCCTTGAGATGCTGCAGCACGAGTTCACGCCGCTGGAGATCGACGAAGGGTCGATGGCATTCGATGCCCATCAGGAGATTGGCCACGGAGGGCACTTCCTGGGTGCGATGCACACGATGGAACGCTTCCGGGATTGCTTCTACCGCCCCTTCCTATCGAGTTCAGACAACTTCGAGCGTTGGACGCGGAACGGATCAAAGGACACCGCAACTCGAGCTGGTGAGATTGCGGAAGAGAAGCTCGCTGCGTACGAAGAACCGGCGATGGACGACGCACTCAAGCAGGAGCTGCAGGATTTCATTTCCCGGCGACGCACCGAACTCGGCGATTAATCTCCACCTATGAAGGAATCCTTCGACTATGTGATCGTCGGCGGCGGTTCTGCGGGATCGGCACTTGCCAATCGTCTGTCCGCAGATGAATCGCGAACGGTGCTGCTTCTTGAGGCAGGGCGTCGCGATTACTGGTGGGACGTGTACATCCACATGCCCGCGGCCCTGACGTTTCCCATTGGGAATCCGCGGTACGACTGGATGTACGTCAGCGAACCTGAGCCAGGGATGAACGGGCGACGCGTCAATACCGGCCGCGGCAAGGTTCTCGGTGGATCGAGCAGCATCAACGGCATGATTTTCCAGCGCGGAAATCCCATGGACTACGAGAAGTGGGCGAGTAAGCCGGGGATGGAGTCGTGGGACTACGCCCACTGCCTTCCCTACTTCAAGAAGATGGAGACCTGCACGGCCGGGGCCGACGAATGGCGCGGAAACTCGGGCCCCTTGCACTTGGAACGCGGGCAGGTGAGGAACCCGCTCTTCAGTGCGTTCTTCGAGGCTGTGCAACAAGCCGGATACCCACTCACCGCCGACGTCAACGGCTACAAGCAGGAAGGCTTCGCGGCTTTCGACGGCAGCATCAAGAACGGTCGCCGGGTCAACGCCTCGAAGGCTTACCTGAACCCGGTACGTCGTCGTCGTAATTTGACGATCCGCACACGCTCCCTCGTAACCCGCGTCGTGATGAATGGAACCCGCGCAACGGGCGTGGAGGTGCGTGACCGGCGCGGTCGCTTGCGGACCATTAATGCGGGTGAAGTAATCCTTAGCGGTGGCGCCATCAACTCTCCGCAGCTCCTGCAACTTTCGGGCATCGGTAATGCAGAGCACTTACGCAGCGTGGGGGTCGAGCCCGTTCATCATCTGCCCGGGGTCGGAGAGAACCTCCAGGACCATCTTGAGGTGTATGTCCAGCACGCGAGTGTCCAGCCGGTTTCGCTGAACCCCAACTTGCAGTTCTGGCGCCGGCCGTTCATCGGTGCTGCGTGGCTATTCGGACGAACCGGACCTGGGGCGTCCAACCACTTCGAGGGAGGCGGTTTCGCGCGCAGTAACGACGACGTCGATTACCCGAATCTGATGTTCCATTTCCTGCCGATCGCAGTTCGGTACGACGGCACCGCGCCCGAAGGGGGTCACGGTTACCAGGTGCACATCGGCCCGATGTATTCGGATGCGCGCGGAAGTGTTCGGATAACCGCATCCGACCCCACGAAGCCTCCCGCTATGCGTTACAACTACCTGTCCACCGAACAAGACAAGCGTGAATGGGTGGAAGCCGTACATGTCGCCAGGGACATCCTCGGGCAATCGGCATTCGCTCCCTACAGCGGAGGAGAAATCTCCCCTGGACCTTCGGTGAGCTCAAGTGAGGAGATCCTCGACTGGGTTCGCAAAGACGGGGAAACCGCGTATCACCCCTCCTGCACATGCAAGATGGGCCTGGACGAGATGGCTGTTGTGGATCCGGAATCCCTGCGCGTGCACGGCATCGACGGACTTCGGGTGGTGGATGCGTCCGTGATGCCGGAAGTCACGAATGCGAACATTTATGCACCCACGATGATGATTGCGGAAAAGGCAGCAGATCGCATCATTGGGGTAAAACCGCTCCCACCGGAGCCCGTTCCGTTCTATCGTCACCGCGACCACGTACCGAAATAGTGGGCTCGGCCTGATCGCCACTCAGGAGAACCGCCCGCCAGATACACGGGGGAAGGACGGAAGCGCGGCGTGAGGGGACTTCTCATCGACGGACGCTGGGGTCCAGCATCAAGCGGAGCTACCAGGACTATCACCTGTCCAGCCGACGGCACAGTGGTGGGCGACGTACCTGAGGCCGACGCAACCGACACGATTCGGGCGATTGAGGCTGCCCGTCGCGCATTCGACTCCTCCAACTGGCGCGATACCTCAGCCTGGGACAGATCTCGGATCCTCCATGCGGTTGCTGACCGACTCGAAGTCGAAGCCGAGACAGTTGCGCAGGCGGAGTCAGCCGACACGGGCAAGCGCCTCGTCGAGTCGCGTTACGACGTAGCCGACGTCGTTTCGTGTTTTCGCTACTTCGCGGGGTTGATCCCGAAGGAGTCGGGTCGGGTCATCGACACGGGGAATCCGACGACGATTTCACGTGTGCAGTACGAGCCGGTAGGCGTGTGC
>JAQCBM010000159.1 GCA_027729865.1 Actinomycetota bacterium | reverse complement strand
CAAGCAGTCACCGACCTAGCCGATGGAGTTCAAGCCGGTGAGCCGATCGTCGATCTGTGCACTGAACCCGTTCCGGTACGTGCGGACGATCTTTCCTTCGACACCGCACCCGATCCGGGATCAGCCACAGCCGGCACTCTTACGCTCGCGACCAACTGCGGCAACATCGTGGTCGACCTACTCGCCGACGACGCCCCGGCGACCGTCGCATCCATCGCATTTTTGGCGGACACCGGCTTCTACAACGCCACCGCATGCCACCGCCTCACCACCGCAGGCATCTTCGTGGTGCAGTGTGGCGATCCCGCCGGCAATGGCACCGGTGGCCCGGGCTATCAAGTTCCCGATGAGAACCTGCCCGCTGAGGGTGAGGCGAATTCCCCCGCCGGCACGGTAGCCATGGCCAACGCCGGCCCGGGCACGTCGGGGTCCCAGTTCTTCCTTGTTTACGAGGACACCACCTTGCCCTCCGGTTACACGATCTGGGGTCAGGTCACCCAGGGGCTGGACGTCATCCAGGCGGTCGCCCAGGCCGGCACCGCCGATGGCGGCGGAGACGGGCTACCGGCGCAGCCGTTGGTTATCGAATCTGCAACAGTTAGCGCCGCCCGGTAGAACTCAGCCGTCGCGCTGAGACACTGGCTGACAGACTGACGACCAGCACAATGACACCGGGCAACGGCCCGACACGCGAACGCGGGAGGTGAGGACATGACCGGCAACTCGACAGACAGCACGAGCATTCCCACGCCCGCATCCATGCGCCCACGACCCACCGCGCCGGCCACAGCGGAGACAGCGGCGAGCGCTCCGGAGGCACCCAGCCCGAGCATCGCCTTCGGGCGGGTCGATCCCGATGGCACGGTGTATCTGAAAGCTCCCGACGGCGAGGTAGTGGTCGGTCAATACGCAGCCGGCATCCCCGATGAAGGCCTGGCGTTCTTCGCTCGAAAGTACGACGATCTCGTGGTCGAGATCGACCTCGTCACCACCCGGCTTGCCGATGGACGAGCCAAGCCTGACCAGGCGCTCACCGTCATCGAACGCGTGCGTGCGGGCCTGGCCGAACGCTCTTTCGTCGGGGATATAGAAGCCCTGCAGCGCAAGATCGACGCTGCCCAGGCCGAGCAAGAGGCGGCCGCTACCCGGCAGGCCGAACACCGCGAGAAGTTACGCGAACAAGCCAGAGCCGCACGAGCGGCCCTCGTCCAGGAGGCTGAGTCACTTGCTGACTCAACGGCGTGGAAGGCCACCAGCGAACGTTTCGCCGCCATCGTCGAGGAATGGAAAACCCTTCCTCGCTCAGACCGCTCGCTTGAGCAGGAGCTTTGGAAGAAGCTCAGTTCCGCGCGGGCCGCATTCGATAAGCGTCGACGCGCCCACTTTGCCGAACTCGACGTTCAGCGCAAGGGCGCCATTGCCAAGAAGCGGGAATTGATCGCCCAAGCGGAGAAGCTCGCGCAGTCCACCGATTGGGGTGCCACCACACGGTCCTTGAAGAAGTTGATGGAGGACTGGAAGCGGGCGCCGCGCGCATCGCGTTCGGATGAAGACAAACTCTGGAAGAAGTTCAAGGCGGCCCAGGATTCCTTCTATGAATCGATGAAGTCTGCCGACGCTGCCAAGGACGCAGAACTAGCCCCGAACGTGGAAGTCAAGGAAGCCCTCGTGGTCAAGGCAGAAGCCTTGGTGCCACTTGCCAAAGAAGCCGACCTCGCCTCGATCAAGCGTCAGCTGCGCTCCATCCAAGAGCAATGGGACAAGGCCGGTGACCTGCCGCGCTCGGATCGTTCCCGCCTCGAGGGCCGCTTGAAGAAGGTCGAAGACACCGTTCGCAAGGCCGAGTCGAGCGCGTGGGAACGGGACAATCCGGAGACGCGGGCGCGTGCGGAATCCACCGCCAACGCCTTCACTGACGCGCTCGCCCGACAAGAAGCCGACCTCGCCGCAGCTCAGGCGCGCGGCGACGACCGCGCGGTTCGAACACTCACTGAGTCAATCGAGAGCACTCGAGCATTGCTCGAGGCAGCACAACGCATCGCCCGCTAAAGCGCGTTCACACGAACACGTTCACACACGATAAGCGTCGTACACGCCCTCGACCGTCCGCACGGCCTTGAGTACCGATCCCAGATGCTTGGGGTCCGCCATTTCGAAGGTGAACCGTGATGTGGCCACCCGATCACGCGTGGTGGCAACCGATGCGCTCAAGATGTTCACGTGAGTGTCGGACAACGCCCGCGTCACATCGGCAAGTAGTCGCGACCGATCCAGAGCCTCTACCTGGATGTTCACCAGGAACACACTCGATGGTGTGGGCGCCCACTCCACTTCTACTTCGCGCTCGGGCTGTTCTCGCAGGTTCGGTACATTCACGCAGTCCTCACGGTGCACCGAGACCCCCGATCCGCGGGTCACGAACCCCATGATCGGGTCCCCTGGGACCGGGGTGCAGCATCTGGCCAGCTTGATCCACAGATCATCTGCACCCTTGGCCACAACTCCCACATCGTGTGAAGTGGATGCACGACGCCCAGGGGTTGGAGTAATGGTTTCCGCTGCATCGTCGGCAGCGCCATCGACTCCACCCGCAGCGTCGACGAGTCTTTGGACGATCGTCGCCGCAGAAATTCGACCCTCGCCCACGGAGGCGTACAGCGCGGAGATGTCGGCCTGGTTCAAGTCTGCGGCAATCGTGGCGAGAGCCTGGTTGGTCATCATGCGCTGAAGCGGAAGGCCCTTCTTGCGCATCGCGCGGGCAATTTGATCCTTGCCGTTGTCCATCGCTTCGTCGCGTCGTTCTTTGGAGAACCACGCCTTGATTTTCGACTTTGCCCGCGGGGATGCGGCGAAGTTCAGCCAATCGCGACTCGGTCCAGCGCCTTCTGCTTTCGATGTGAAGATCTCGACGACGTCACCACTAGCGAGTTGTGACTCCAGCGGAACGAGCTTGCCGTTCACCCGAGCACCCACGCAGCGGTGGCCGACTTCCGTGTGCACCGAATAGGCGAAGTCGACCGGCGTGGCTCCCGACGGCAGCGCCATCACATCGCCCTTGGGAGTGAACACATAGACCTCAGCCGCTCCGAGGTCATAGCGCAGCGAATCCAAGAACTCACTGGGATCAGCGGTCTCGCGCTGCCATTCCAAGAGTTGACGCAACCACGCAAAGTCGTCTGCGGCGGCTTTGCCCGAATCCGATTGCTTGTACTTCCAATGGGCGGCAACGCCGAGTTCGGCTGCCTGGTGCATCTCGGTAGTTCGTATTTGCACCTCCACGACCTTGCCGTCCGGACCGATCACCGTCGTGTGCAGAGACTGATACATGTTGAATTTCGGCATCGCGATGAAGTCCTTGAAACGACCGGGTACCGGGCTCCACTTCGCGTGGATGGTGCCCAGGACTGCGTAGCAGTCACGGACGCTGTCCACCAAAATCCGCACACCCACGAGGTCGTAGATGTCGTTGAAATCGCGACCACGCACGATCATCTTCTGGTAGACGGAGTAGTAGTGCTTGGGGCGTCCGGACACACTCGCCTTTATCCGATGGGACTTCAGTTGACCATCGATGTCGGAGATCACCTGGGTCAGGTACTTCTCGCGTGACGGTGCCCGCTCCCCCACCAGTCGAACGATTTCCTCGTACATCTTCGGGTACATCGTCGCGAAGGAAAGATCCTCCAGTTCCCACTTGATGGTGTTCATCCCGAGACGATGCGCCAAGGGTGCGTAGATCTCGAGAGTTTCCTTAGCCTTCTTCTGCTGCTTCTCCTCGGGCAACCACTGCAGCGTACGCATGTTGTGAAGGCGGTCCACGAGTTTGATGACGAGGACTCGAATATCGCGCGCCATCGCCACGACCATCTTGCGCACCGTCTCGGCGGCGGAGGCTTCCCCGTAGGTGACCTTGTCGAGTTTGGTCACACCATCGACGAGAAGGGCTACTTCATCGCCGAAGTCCTCCCGGAGGGCATCCAGGGAGTATCCGCAGTCCTCGACAGTGTCGTGCAAGAGCGCAGCGGCAAGCGTGGGCGCCGGCATACCAAGATCGGCCAAGATCGCAGTGATCGCCAAAGGGTGAGTGATGTACGGCTCTCCCGAATGCCGTTCTTGATCCCTGTGCAGGTACGAGGCCATCTCGTAGGCACGAGCAACCAACCGGGTGTCAGCCTTCGGGTGGTATCGACGAAGGTCGCGAAGAACCGGCTCTAGCTCGGGGTGATTGGACCGCGGACCAGCGAGCCGGGCGAAGCGATGACGAAAACCGCTGGCATCGCCGGACCGATCCGAACCAGGACGACCGGGCTCGGTGGCAACAGGCATGTTCTTCGCCATTCCCACCTCCTGGTCAGCGTCCAGTGTACGTGCGGTTACCGGCGCTTTCGTCGCGGTTGACGCTTGGGTTGCACCCGATCGCTGCTTTGAGTTCGAGCCAGCTCGCGAAGTTCCGCCGGCGAGGCAGGCCCCGAGGGCGACGCGCTTTCGACTGCCGGGGCATCGTCGGAGTCACCCTCGTCCCCAGTGGATTTCCGAGTTGCCGCGGTCTTCGTGGCCTGCTTGCGCCGGGCATGGACCCGCGACGCAAGTGCCTTCATCTCTGGCTGACGATCCTTCAGCAAGGCCAGCACCGGCGTGGCGATGAAGATCGACGAGTACGTGCCCACCGCCATGCCGATCGCCAGGGCCACCGCGAGGTCGAGCAGGGTTCCAGCACCTAGAAGACCAGCACCCACCACGATGATCGCTAACACCGGCAACAGTGACGTGAGAGACGTGTTGATCGACCGGACCACCGTCTGATTGACCGCAAGGTTCGCCGCTTCGTCGTAGGTCATGATCGACTGACCGGCGATACCTCGCGTGTTCTCTTTCACCTTGTCGTAGACGACAACGGTGTCGTACAGCGAATACGCGAGGATGGTCAGAACACCGATGGCAGTAGCCGGCGTGACCTGGAGTCCGAAGGCCGCGTAGATGCCGATGGTGATCACAAGGTCATGGATCAACGCGACCAGGGCTCCCACAGCCATTCGCCACTCGAAGTAGATCGACAAGAAGATGGTGACTAACACCAAGAAGATGACCAAGCCTTGGAGTGCCGATGTGGAAATCTGCGCACCCCAGGTGGGCCCCACCACCTGCACGGTGATGTCCGATCCGGGCACGCCGCAGGTTTCACCGAGGACGTCCGCCAAGTCGACGGACTCCGGACTCGTCAACGGCACGGTCTGAACACGCATGG
>JAQCBM010000158.1 GCA_027729865.1 Actinomycetota bacterium | reverse complement strand
AGGACCTGGTCGCCATCGAGGACCACGTGTTCTTGGAATCCCTCGCTGGAGGGGCGCGCTTCAGCCCGAGTTTCCGCGAGGCGGTGGACGTTGTCAGCGTCCAACAGGCGCTGATCGATTCGTGGACGTCGCGTCGTTGGGAGCCGGTCGTCGACCTCGCCCCCTGATGGTTCGCAACGTGGGGTAACGAGTTGGTAACTCATGGCCGGGAATGCTTCCCAAGTTCACTGTGAGCCACGACACTACGATGCATTGGAGCGTTCCAAAGATCTCGCGGTAGGGAATCCTCGGCGGTATCTGCGAACGCAACGCAGTGACGATGCGCCCACCGGGCGCCTTAGGAGGTCATTCATGAAGGTAGGCAAGTTCGCCATCGCCGCTGTTGCGGCGTCGGCCCTCGTGCTGGCGGGGTGTAGCTCCGACAGCAGCGACAGCGCAGCGGAAGGCGACAGCGCAGCAGCTGGTTCGTCGGGACCGGACAACTCCGAATACAAGATCTGCATGGTCACCCACGGTGATGGCGGCGGCTTCTGGTCGGTTGCCAAGGCTGGTGCTGACCGCGCTGCGGCGGACCTGGGCGTCGACTTCAGCTACCAGGAGACCACGAACGATGCCGAACTTCAGGCGCAGCTGATCGAGGCCGACGTTGCCGCCGGTTGCGAAGGCATCGCAGTGTCTGCTCCGAACCCGGATGCGTTGAAGGACGCGCTTGCTGCCGCCGAGGCTGCCGGCGTTTCCATCGTGACCATGAACTCCGGTAGCGCAGTGTTCAAGGACCTCGGCGCATTCACCCACGTGGGCCAGGACGAGTTCATTGCTGGCCAAGAGGCTGGTCTGAAGTTCCAGGAAGCCGGCGCGACCAAGGTTCTGTGCCCGATCCAGGAGCAGAACAACATCGGTCTGCAGGAGCGTTGTGACGGTGCCGCTGACACCTTCGGCAACGTCGAGAACCTGCAGCTGAGCGCTGGTCTTGGTGACATTGCTCAGAGCCAGGCTGAGATTCAGGCGGCACTCGAGGCTGACCCGTCCATCGACGGCATCTTCGCGCTGAACGCCGACATCGCCACTGCCGCAGCTATGCCGGCTGCTGACGCTGTGGGCCGTGACATCACGGTCGGCACCGTTGACCTGTCCGGCGACGCAGTTCAGTCAATCGCCGATGGCGAGCTCGCCTTCGCGATCGACCAGCAGCAGTACGCCCAGGGCTACATGTCCGTGGTGCTGCTGTACCTGAACCTGCTCAACGGACACGAGCTCGGTGGTGGACAGCCGATGTACACCGGCCCAGGCTTCGTCGTTCAGGAGAACGCTGAGCTGGTGCAGGAACTGGCCGCCAACGGCACCCGCTAAATCGGATCCGTTGCTAGGTTCCGTGGGCGAGGCGCACAGCGCCTCGCCCTAGCGGCCCGTAGTTTTGGGAGTTGGTCATGTCCACTGTTACGGCACCCGCGGATGAGCGGGTAGCAAAGACCAGCGTCATCACTCGATTGATGCGCAGGCCCGAGATCGGTGCCCTGATGGGCCTGATCGTCGTGTACATCTTCTTTTCCGTTGTTGACCAGACGGGCACTTTCTCCGGTCTCACGGGTGCGGCTCGCTGGACAGACGTGGCGGCGACCACCGGCATTGTGGTTGTGGCGGTGTCCTTATTGATGATCGGTGGAGAATTCGACCTCTCTGCCGGTGTGATGATCGGAACTGCGGGGCTATTCGCAGGGTTGCTCATCACCGAGTACCAGATGGGCGTATGGCTGGCGATCTTTCTCACGTTTATCTTCGCCGCCGGCATTGGATTCATCAACGGTTGGTTGGTAATGACTACCGGCCTGCCGTCGTTCATCGTGACCTTGGCAATGTTCTTCTCTCTCCGCGGCATCAACCTCGGTGTCACTAAGGCGATCACCGATACCGTGCGCGTTGCGGGTGTCGATGAAGGTGCCGGGTTCGATAGCGCGCGCGTAGTTTTCGCGTCGGAGATCATCCCTCCCTACAACTTCAAGATTGCCGTCGTGTGGTGGTTCGTGCTCGTGGCAATTGCTACGTGGGTGCTGACCCGCACCAAGTTCGGCAACTGGATCTTCGCCGTCGGCGGTGACAAGAACGCAGCACGCAACACCGGTGTTCCCGTACGGCGCACCAAGATCACGCTCTTCATGCTGACCTCGATGTCGGCAGCACTCGTCGGCATCATCAGCCTGTTGCGCCTGCGGTCGATGCAGGCCGGCCAGGGTGTGGGTGAGGAATTCGTCTTCATCATCGCGGCCGTGGTCGGAGGTTGCCTGCTCACTGGCGGTTACGGCTCAGCTATCGGTGGTGCCATCGGCTCGGCCATCATCGGTATGGCCTTCATCGGCATCGCCTACGCCCGTTGGAACACAGACTGGTCCTGGCTGTTCCTTGGCTTGATCCTGTTCGCCGCGGTGCTTGTCAACACACTCATTAGCCGCCGATTCCAGGGAGTTCGAAGATGACTGACGTAACCCCCGCCCTTCAGTTGGTCGATGTCTCGAAGAGCTTCGGCAGCGTCATTGCGCTGCGCAACGTGTCGATGCATGTCGACAACGGCAGCGTGACCTGCGTCTTGGGTGACAACGGCGCTGGTAAGTCGACGCTGATCAAGATTCTTAGTGGAGTCCATGAGCCAAGCGAAGGCCAACTCCTGGTGAACGGAGCGCCCAAGAGGTTCACGTCGCCGCGCGATGCCCTCGAAGATGGCATCGCCACGGTGTTCCAGGATCTGGCAACGGTTCCCTTGATGTCTGTCTGGCGGAACTTCTTCTTGGGCAATGAACCCACCGAGTGGCCGTGGCCCTTCCGTCGCCTCAATGCCAAGAAGGCTAAATCGATCTGTAAGGCCGAACTGCTCGACATGGGTATCGACATCCGCGATCCTGAGCAGCCCGTCGGGACGCTTTCCGGTGGTGAGCGACAGGCGGTCGCGATCGCTCGCGCTGTGCACTTCGGAGCCAACGTGCTGATCCTTGACGAGCCCACCAGTGCATTGGGTGTGAAGCAGTCGGGAGTGGTCTTGAAGTACATCCTTCAGGCCAAGGAGCGCGGGGTGGCAGTTGTGTTCATCACCCATAACCCGCACCACGCATATTTGGTCGGAGACCGCTTCTATCTGCTCAACCGTGGACAGATGATGGCCGAGTACACGCGGTCCGAAGTTTCCCGCGATGAACTCGTCAAGGCGATGGCGGGTGGAGCTGAACTCGAAGCGCTCGCCCACGAGTTGGAGAACCTGTAAGGGTCACAATGGGGCAAGATGGGACGGGGCTTCGGCCCCGTTTCGTCGTTAATGATCGAAATACCTAGGCACTACCGAACTCAGAGGAGAAGCGAATGACGGTGCGCATCGGTGTAGCCGGTGTCGGACGAATCGGTCGGATGCACGCAGGGATCATCGCGCGAGAGACTCCGGGGGCGAGTCTGGCGGCCGTGTTCGACGTCTATGCGGCCGGAGCCGAAGAGGTTGCGGCAGAGTTCCAGGTACCTGCGATGAGCTTCGAAGAGATGCTGGCCGCACCCGATGTGGATGCGATAGCCATCTGCAGCAGCACCGACACCCACGTTGATCTGATCCAGCGCGCGGCAGCGGCAGGTAAAGCGATCTTCTGCGAGAAGCCGGTCAGTTTGGACCTCGCCGAGGTAGACAAAGCCCTTGCGGCGGTGGAGGCAGCCGGCGTTCCATTCATGGTCGGTTTCAATCGGCGGTTCGACCCGTCGCACGCTGCCGTGCAGCAGGCGGTAGCCGAGGGAGATGTGGGTGAACCGCATCTTGCTCGTATCTCCAGCCGAGATCCCGCACCGCCGCCGGTGGAGTACATCAAGGTCAGCGGTGGGATCTTCGTGGACATGATGATTCACGACTTCGATATGGCGCGCTTCGTGGTTGGCTCTCCCGTGGTGAAGGTGTACGCAACAGGAGCGGTTCGCGTCGATCCGGCGATCGGTGAAGCTGGCGATCTCGACACCGCGGTCGTCACGATGACGCACGCGAATGGTGTCATCACAACCATTGATAACTCTCGGCAGGCGGTCTACGGCTACGACCAACGCCTTGAAGTCTTCGGATCCGAAGGTATGGCGTTGTCGGAAAACCCGAACAAAACAACGGCTGTGGTCTACACCGCCGATGCTCGGCACGGTGCGAATTTGCCGTACTTCTTCCTAGATCGATATATGGACAGCTACCGACGCGAGTGGGCGGCCTTCGTCTCGTATGTGGCCAATGGAGGACCTTCTCCGGTTAGCGGTGCGGATGGCCGCGCACCCGTTGCCATAGGTATCGCAGCGTGGGAGTCGATTCGAACCGGTGTGCCGGTGAGCGTGGATCAGGGCTGACGTGTCCGATCGCTTCGACTTCCGCGGCAACGTGCGCGATGCGCTAGGTGAGAACAGCGATCGACGGAACCGCAGGCGGTGGCTAGCTGGGGCCTTGCCTGCGCTCGGCTTGATTCTGGGCTTCGGCGTGGTGTTCGCCGGAGCGTCGATGGTGATCGGTGGAGTTATCGTCGTCGGCTTCGGTCTAGCGACTATCCCGGTTATGGGCCGAGCCGCAGGTCCGTGGCGAATCCTCGGTGCCGGTGTGGTCTACGCGCTGGCGTTCGCCTTGTCGCATCCGCTGGCGTTGATCATCACGCCCTGGCCGGCAACGTTTCTTGCCGCCTTGGTATCGGGCGCGGCAGCGTACGAACTCACGCCTCGTCGATAGCCCACCCCGCCGAGACCTGCAGATTGCGTCAAATTTCCTTCTGACAGTGACAGAAACTGCAGGTCTCGGCGTTAGGGGAGTAGCCCAGGTTCTAGCCGCTCTTCTACGACGTTGTTTCCATCGAAACTCACGCGATAGGCAGCAGACGACGACTCGGGAAGATCGGTGACCACCTCGACCGGCTCGATTCCTTGGTACACGATCGCCACTCGATCATCCGTGGCATAGGACACCGGCAGTACGCCGGTGCGTACGAGCTCGTGTAACAGGGGACGTCGTTGTTCCTCGCTGTCGTAGTGCACACCATTCCCGTAGGGCAAGAACGCAAGCGAATCGGTAACTGGCTGCAACTCCTTACCGAAGGAGTCCGTGGGTCCACCGACATGCCAGCAAATCGAGCCGGCGCTCACTCCGCCAAGCACGGTCCCGCACTCCCATGCGCTGCGCAGGGCGATATCTACGCCGTGCAACCGCCACAGGGCGAGCAGGTTTGCCACGGACCCACCGCCCACCCACACCACGTCTGCCC
>JAQCBM010000157.1 GCA_027729865.1 Actinomycetota bacterium | reverse complement strand
GTACATAGAGCGCACCGCGTACGCCAATGACGTACCCGTCGAATGGCGCGAGACCTACATCCGGGGTGATCGATTCAGTTTCGAAGCCGAATGGCGCCCCGGTGCATCAAGCATCACACCCATGACGGAAACCAAACACTAGGAAGTCTCGGGAGAAGCAATGGTCATCCTCGCCGCAGCCCTGGCGCTGTTCATCGGTGCCGCCGTCGGCCTCCTCGGCGGCGGCGGCTCCATCCTCACCACACCGCTACTGGTCTATGTGGTGGGCTTCGATGCCAAGCAGGCCATCACTGCGAGCTTGTTCGTTGTTGCAGTCACATCAGTCTTCGGCCTGATCGCGCATGCCCGAGCTGGTCGCGTGCGCTGGAAGACGGGACTGATCTTCGGCGCCGCTGGCATGGTGGGAGCCTTCATCGGTGGGCAGATCGGCGCACTGCTTCCCGGCGCGCTACTCCTTGCAGCTTTCTCCATCATGATGGGGGTCACTGCAGTTGCCATGATCCGTGGTCGCAAGCAGGTCAAAGGTCACGGTCCCCACAAAGGTCTGCCGATTTTCCGGATCATCCTTGACGGTCTGATCGTTGGTTTGGTCACCGGACTCGTCGGCGCCGGTGGTGGCTTCCTCGTTGTTCCCGCACTTGCGCTGCTTGGCGGTATACCCATGCCTAACGCGGTGGCGACGAGCCTGCTCGTGGTCGCGATGAAGTCCTTCGCCGGCTTCTTTGGCTACGCACTCAAGTTCGGTGGAGATTCACTCGTGTCCATCAACCCCGCCACCACAACCTTGGCCGATGGCGCGAGTATCTGGCCCGTGACCTTGATCGTCACCGGCATGGCGGTCATCGGCGCGCTTGTGGGAAGCCGAGTGGTCGGCAAGATCCATCCAGATCTGCTGCGCAAGGCATTCGGTTGGTTCGTACTGGTGATGGCGGTGTTCATCCTCAGCCAGCAGATCGGGGGCACGCTCATTGACTTCGCGAGCCAGGGAACACTGCAAGCGGTTGAGGTGATCGGCGGGATCCTCGCCGTAATCGCCTTCTTCACCTGGATAATCCGTCGACCGGTGAAGGAATCGATCGCAGACTTTGACGAACCCGAAATAGCCCTTCAGGCTGATGATTCGGCTTCCAGCGGGGGATCTACCAGCGGGGGATCGCCTTCCCGGGGTTAAGAATCCCGTGCGGATCAAGAGCATCTTTGATCCGCGTGTGCAGGTCGATCTGAACGTCGTCGAGTTCCTTCGCGAGGGCTTCGCGCTTCAGCGAGCCCACGCCGTGTTCCCCGGTGATCGTGCCTTCGTTGGCGAGAGCCACATCAAGGATTTCGTCGAATGCCACCAGCGCTCGTGCAGCAGCATCCGCATCTCCGCGCGGCGTGACAATGGTGGGGTGCAGATTGCCATCACCTGCATGACCGAAGGTGGCGATACGAACTTCGTGGCGCGCTGCCACCTCCTGGATCTGCACCATGGTGTCTGCAAGCCTGGTTCGCGGAACTGCAACATCGTCAAGCAGCCAATCCCCCGCTGACTCAAGCGCCGGGATCACCATCCGGCGGGCCGCGACGAGCATCTCTGCTTCCTCGGGATCTTCAGAGACGAAGGTCTCCGAAGCACCGGCCGCTTCACAGAGTTCACCGAGTCTGCGCGCATCGCTCGCAGCACCGGGCGAATCAAACTGACCAATGAGTAACGCACCTGCCGAGGTATCCAAACCCATAGATCGCCATTCCTCGACCGCGGTGATCGACGCGTTATCCATCAACTCCAGCATGCTGGGACGCAGCTCGTTCATGATCGAACTCACCGCTCGGCCCGCATCACCAATGTCGGAGAACACTGCAACGACCGTTGCGGGGGTCGGTGGAATAGGACCCAGACGCAAACGCGCCATCGTCACGATTCCCAAGGTCCCTTCACTGCCGACCATCAGACCCGTGAGGTCGTAGCCCGCTACACCCTTGATGGTCTTGCGGCCCATCCGCGTGATTCGACCGTCGGCGAGCACAACTTCAAGGCCGAGAACGGCATCGCGTGTGACGCCGTACTTCACGCAGCACAGCCCACCGGCATTGGTGTTGACGTTGCCCCCGATCGAACAGAAGTCCTTGGACGCTGGATCAGGTGCGTACCACAATCCGTGCTGAGCTACGTGCTCCCGAAGTTCGGTGTTGTAGATCCCTGGCTGGGTCTCCACGTAACCATTGCCTTCATCGACCAGCAGAACGTCGCGCATCTTCTCCACGCAAACCACGAGAGAGCCATCAATCGCGTTGGAACCGCCAGACAGACCCGAACCCGCTCCTCTCGGGACCACCGGAACTCGGTGCTCGTGGGCCGCGGCGAGCACTGCCGACACCTGCTCGGTGGTTCGCGGAAACACGACCGCGAATGGCTCCCCCGCAGGCGAGCCAGTCGAGCGATCGCGCTGATAGGTGGGCAGTCGATCCGGATCGGTGACGACGTCATCATCCGCGAGCGCGCCACCGCACGCTGCGAGAACGGCATCTTCGGGTGTCACATTCCGACGTTACCGTCCCAGGCTCCATGCCGCCTGTGCCAGCATTCCGCAGTGACCCGCTACGAGCCCGAACGGCTACCTATCGATGAGGGGCTCGCACGAGGCCGGCGATTCCTCTCGCATATGGATGCTCGTCGCAGCGTGCGTATGTTCAGCGATGCGCCAGTTCCTGCGGAAGCAATTGAGATCGCAGTTGCCACCGCGAATACAGCACCGTCGGGCGCGCATCAACAACCGTGGACTTTCGTCGCGACGGAGGACCCCGAGACAAAGCACCGAATCCGGCTGGCAGCCGAGGCCGAGGAGCGCGAGAACTACGAAGGTGGTCGCTTGCCCGACGCGTGGCGGCAAGCGATAGCCCCGCTGGGCACAAGTGCTGATAAGTCGTACCTCGAGACCGTGCCCTGGATCGTTGTTGCATTCGCGCAGAAATCGACCCTGATGCTGGACGGCAGCCTTCGAAAGAACTACTACGTCAACGAGTCGGTGGGTATCGCCTGTGGGCTGTTCATCACGGCTCTCCACACCATGGGACTGGCCACTCTCACCCACACTCCCAATCCGATGGGCTTCTTGATGGACATATTCGAGCGCCCCCAAACCGAGCGTCCATACATCCTTTTCCCCGTGGGCTATCCCGCCGACGACTGTGAAGTGCCCGACCTAATACGCAAGCCACTTGCGTCTGCGCTCATCCGCTTTCCCACCTAGTCGTCATCGCAAGTGCTGCCGGTAGATTGATCGGCTTACGGCCCCGTAGCTCAGGGGATAGAGCAGAGGTTTCCTAAACCTTGTGTCGGAGGTTCGAATCCTCTCGGGGCCACATACGTCGAATTCGCTATCGAGTGAGAACTCCGAATGCAGCAGCGAACGCAAGCAGCATCACACAGGCAACAACAGTGGCCGGGATCACCTTCGAAAAGCCTCGTGGATCACGTCGCAATGGGCGCGACCGGACGAGAGTGAGCGCGCCAATAGTTGCGACCGGCACAACGAGAATCAACACACTCCATGGTGAACCAGCGAAGAACAGCCGTTCGACAAGCAGTGAAGCAACGAACGTGACCATGAGGGTGCGCGCCCACGCGAATCGAGTGCGCCCAGCCGGGTCGTCGAAAAGCACGCCACTCATGGTCGTCACTAACCGAAGGCGAGCAGCAAGGCGATGGCCAAGGCAAACACAGTCAGCAAGGCACCGATGACCATGACGGTCAATGAGGAATCCATCCGGGATCCGCTTCGCATCGCTCGATCAGCGCGACGCCATTGCACGATGCCGAGGACGGCAACAATCGCCCCGAGCGAAATGGCGAAGATTCCCAAGAAGGCAACGAGTTCACGTGCACCCGCAACAACTACGAACTGATCGAGCGCCACACCGCCCGCGATGAGGGCAAGCGCGGTGCGCATCCAGGCCAGGAACGTGCGCTCATTTGCCAACAGGAAGCGATAGTCAACTTCCTGATGCGGCTCGGTCACATACCGACTGTAGAACTAGACGCCCTTCGGCCGCAGATACCGCTGCGCGAGTCCACCAATGAAATCGAAGGCCAAAGCGACCAGCGCAACGAGGACTGCACCAACGAAGATGGCAGTGGGTCGATTCAATTTCAGGCCAGCATTGATGGTCTCGCCGAGTCCGCCACCACCAATGAGGAATGCCAGCGAGGCCATTCCGACGTTGATGACAGTTGCCGTTCGAATTCCCGCCATGATGACCGGGACTGACAACGGCAACTCGATCTTCAGGAGCCGCTGCCAGCCGGTCATTCCCATGCCTTTACCGGCCTCGATGACCGACGCGTCAACCTGCTCAAGCCCGACGATCGTGTTGCGCAATACCGGCAGCAGAGCGAAGGTGGCCAAAGCGATGATGACCGTCGTGGCACCTTGGCCCAGCCAGACGAAAAACAGAACGATCAACCCGTATGCCGGAAGCGCTTGACCCAAGCCAAGCATGCTGACCAAAGTGTCCTTGACCCTCGGCACACCCTCGCGGGTAACGATGATCCCGATTGGAACTGCCACTACAACAACCAAGACCGTCGACCAGAACGCCACATACAGCTGCTGTTGGAATTGGCGGAAGAGCTTCGAAGGTTCCAATATTCGCTCTGTTGTCGGATCGAAAGTCGAGTAGTTCCACACGACGATCAGGAGCGTCGCCAAAATGAGAAAGAGCGCAGGCGTCACTATGAGGTCGAGCGAATCCGCTCGCCAACGGCGACTTGGCTTCGCTTCGGCGCTCTCAGCGACGAGTGCTACTGCGGTACTCACGACGATGAACTCTCCGCACCGGTCTGGATCAGTAGCTGCGCCAGGCTTTCAACGGTGCAGCCTCCGAGGTAATGTCCCCGCGCGTCGACGACCACCGCCATGCCGGATGCAGTGGTGAGCATCGCGGAGAGCGCGTCCTGAAGCGTGTCTTCAGGCTGCAACTGGACGGTGATCGGCCTGCCGGCACGATCGAGAGCCGACGAGCGATTGAGTGCCTTTTCATCGACCCAGCGAGTCGGGTGATCGTTACTGTCGAGAAGTACGGCCACGCTCGTGTTCGCTTCTCCCATTTCGCGGAGCGCCTGATCACGCTGGAAGGGCTCTTTCAGTGTCACGAGAGGCGAGAGTTCAATGTCCTTAACGCGTCGCAGCGTGAGAGTTTTCAAAATTGCGCCGGAACCCAGGAAATTTTCCACAAATTCGTCGGCCGGGTCGGTCAGGATGTGCTCCGGCGT
>JAQCBM010000156.1 GCA_027729865.1 Actinomycetota bacterium | reverse complement strand
GGTAACAGAGGGGGAGCAGTCCTTGCTGTTCGCCCCGACGCACCTGGAGACGCTATGGATTTCGCCGATCGTCACATCGGACCTCGTTCCGCCGACATCGATTCGATGGTCACCGAACTCGGTTACGACAGCCTCGATAGTTTCATCGACGCGGTGGTGCCCTCGGGTATCAAAGACCTCACCGTGATGGACCTGCCGCCGGTCGCCAGCGAAACCGAGGCACTTGCTGAGCTCGAGCAGCGAATCGAGAACATCGAGCGGCCTACCAACATGATCGGCTTGGGCTACCACGGAACGGTGATGCCCGAGGCCATTAAGCGCGGCGTTCTTCTCAACGCGGGTTGGTACACCGCCTACACGCCCTATCAGCCGGAAATCTCGCAGGGACGCCTCGAGGCGCTGCTGAACTTCCAAACACTGGTCGAGGACCTCACCGGCCTGAACGTTGCCGGTGCGTCCTTGCTCGATGAGCCCACGGCCGTGGCCGAGGCGATGACCATGGCCGTCAAGCACGGCCCGAAGGGCGTGGAGCGACTCGCGATCGATAGGGGAGTGCACCCGCAGACCCGAGCCGTGGTGGGCACTCGCGCTGAGCCGCAGGGCATCGAGATCATCGACTTCGATCCGCAGCAGGGTCTGCCCGATGGTCCGCTGTCCGGAGTGGTGATCGCGTACCCGACTTCCACCGGCGCAATCAACGATCCACGCAGCCTCATCGCGCAGGCAAAGGAGCAGGGCGCGCTCGTGATCGTGGATGCAGATCCACTCGCACTCACGTTGCTCGAATCTCCTGGATCGCTCGGCGCGGACATCGCGGTGGGTTCCATGCAGCGATTCGGCGTGCCGATGGCCTTCGGAGGTCCGCACGCCGGCTACATCGCAGTGAGAGCAGGGTTGGAACGCTCACTGCCGGGTCGACTGGTCGGCGTAAGCGTCGACACCGATGGGCGTCCGGCCTATCGACTCGCACTTCAGACGCGAGAGCAGCACATCCGCCGCGAGAAAGCCACAAGCAACATCTGCACTGCGCAGGTGCTGCTCGCAGTACTTGCCGGAATGTACGCCGTCTACCACGGACCCGATGGCCTGAAGGCCATCGCTCAGCGCGTGAACCACCTCGCATCGCGACTCAATCAAGGCTCCAAGGATGCGGGGCTCATCACGCTCAACGAGTTCCTATTCGACACTGTCGCGATCAGCGCGCCAGGCAACGCCCAACAGTTTTTCGATAAGGCGCAATCTTCCGGCGTCAACATTCGACTCGTGAACGACGACCTCATCACGTTCACCGTCGACGAGACCACCACAACTCAGCAGGCCGAAGCACTCGCAGCGGCACTCGGCTTCTCGCTCGCTGCAACTGCACCGGACACGATCCCGAGTGAACTCACCAAGTCAGGGGAGTTGTTGCAGTTCCCGGTCTTCCACGCGCACCGCAGCGAAACCTCACTCATGCGTTACATGCGTTCCCTTGCCGATAAGGATCTCGCGCTCGACCGCACCATGATTCCGCTCGGTTCATGCACGATGAAGTTGAACGCCGCCGCGGAGATGGCGCCGATCACCTGGCCGCAGTTCGCGGAGATCCATCCGTTCGCACCGGCCGAACAGGTTGCTCCCTACGTGGACATCATCAACGAACTAGAGCACTGGCTCACGTCCATCACCGGTTACGACGCCGTGACCGTGCAGCCGAACGCTGGTTCGCAGGGGGAGTTCGCCGGCCTGATGGCTATTCGCGGCTATCACCGCGCAAACGGTGATGACCAGCGCACGGTGTGTCTGATTCCCAGCAGTGCGCACGGCACCAACGCCGCCAGCGCTGTGATGGCGGGGATGAGCGTTGTGGTGGTCGGCACCGACGAGATCGGCGACGTGGACATCGCGGATCTCAAAGCCAAGATCGAGCAGCACCGGGACAATCTCGCTGCGTTGATGATCACCTACCCATCCACTCACGGGGTGTTCGAAGAAGCCGTCGAAGAGATCTGTGCACTCGTGCACGATGCAGGCGGCCAGGTCTACGTGGATGGGGCCAACCTCAACGCACTTGTGGGACTAGCCAAGCCCGGCAAGTTCGGTGCGGATGTCTCGCATCTCAACTTGCACAAGACCTTCGCGATTCCGCACGGGGGAGGGGGCCCGGGAGTTGGACCGATCGGTGTTCGCGCGCACCTAGCGCCCTACCTGCCCGGTCATCCGCTGCGCCCGGATGCCGGGCCGCAAGGTCGCGGTTTCCCCGATGGTGGAACCGGACCGGTCAGCGGTGCTCCGTGGGGAAGCGCTGGCATCCTGCCAATCCCGTGGATGTACATCCGAATGATGGGGGATAGCGGACTGCGCGATGCGACCAGCACGGCGATCCTCAGCGCGAACTACATCGCGCACCGACTCAAGAATCACTTCCCGATCCTGTACACCGCACCGAACGGCACGGTTGCGCACGAGTGCATCCTCGACGTCCGTCCCATCACTGCTGCAAGTGGTGTGAGCGTTGATGACATCGCTAAGCGATTGATGGACTACGGCTTTCATGCACCCACGATGTCCTTCCCGGTGGCGGGAACGCTGATGGTCGAACCGACGGAAAGTGAATCGCTCGCCGAGATCGATCGATTCTGCGACGCGATGATCGCGATCAAGGCCGAGATCGATGCAGTAGCGGCAGGGGAGTGGCCGGCCGACGACAACCCGCTCGCCAACGCCCCGCACACCGCTGACTCGTTGATCGGCGATTGGAACCACCCGTATCCGGCACGGCTGGCTGCTTTCCCGGCGCCGGGCATGGAGAACGGGAAGTACTGGCCACCGGTCCGCCGCATCGACGGTGCCTACGGCGATCGCAATCTGGTGTGCAGTTGTCCCCGCCCGGAGGAGTTAGAACAGCTCCCCACCCCCTAGCCGTTTTTCCCGGTATCCGGGATGTCCGCGTTGTTCTTCCCTAAAACCGGGAAGAACAACGCGTTCATCCCGACGCTGTCGGCACTGCTATAGCCTGGCGGGACGATCCATCTGCAATACGAGGCAGTCGTCGGTGCCGAAGCGACGCGGTCCGACTTCCATGAAGCCCAGGTGCTTGTAGAACCCGATTGCGTCCGTATTCGTTTCCAGCGGATCGATGAGAATCTCCTGCGCATCGTGTTCGCTGAACGCTCGATCAAGGGCGTGCCGCATCATCAAAGTTCCGTAGCCACGATGCAGGGCATCTGGCTCGCCTATCCAAATGTCGATGGCGTACGTGCCGGGGGAGACATCTCCCCAGTAGCCGCTCGGTTCTGCGTGCGCGTCAAGGAGAACGACGACGCCGATCCCGCGGCCCTCAACTTCCGCGATCCACACCTCCTGCCAGGGAACATCGATCTCCACAGACCAGTCCCAGGGTTCGTCATCGCCACTGATCGCAACAACGTGAGCGGCAGCCTCCCAACGTTCCAAAGTGGGAATATCCGCGGCGACCGCAAGGCGCAGGTCAACCATTTCGCAATGCCCGCACCCACAGGTAGTCCTGGGTGTTCTTGTCGGGACGCACGTGGGACTGCTCGAACGTTCGTTCGATTGTGAATTCAGTCCCGAAGAGGGCCTCGAAATCAGCCACGCTTTGCCTGCGTACCGGCAACCCAGCGCACATTTCCGGTCCTGAGGGACCGAAACCGCCGATGACGACGACGGAACCGGGTGCGGTCGCAGCACGTAGGACCTGGCCGTAACGGGCGCGATCGTCGTCTTCGAGAAGGAAATGCAGGACGGCTCGGTCGTGCCACAAACCGAAAGTTCGCGGGGGAGTCCAGGTCAGGACATCGACCTCGACCCAGGTCACGGATGCAGCCCGAGCTCCCAGGCGGGCCTGAGACAGGTCCAGTGCCACAGGCGACCAATCCAGAACGGTGAGGTCGCTCCAGCCGCGGTCCAGCGCCTCGTCGACCCACACCGACGCGCCAGCGCCGATGTCTACGGCAGATGTTGAAGGATCCAGATCGCCGATCATCAGCCAACTGGGGGCGGCAGACGATTGGTACCAGCCGCGGGACGTGTGATCGCCGGATGGGGTGCTGGAGAAGGAGCGATCCCAGTGGTCCGGCGAGGAGGAAATCACCCCTCGAGCCTACCTTTTGCAACCGACATAATGTGCATTATCGGTTTACCCTCGTTACGGGAGGAAGTACCGAATGTTGGGCATGAGGAAGCCGCGGCCCAATGAGCCATAGGACATATCGCTGACCTGGTCTCCGATGCTCGGTCCGATGCTCCACCCCTGGTCGATGAGCAAATCTCGGGCTGACTTCTTGTAGGTCGCCGCCGAACCGGTGTCCGATGCCGGACGCAACTGGACGGATTCCCACGTGCTCATGCCGTTCTCAGCAAGACAGCTCACGGTGGCTGTGCGCTGGGATTCGGGGCGACCGGTGATGACGGCCGTGGCCATGCCCCAGGACCGGAATATGCGGTAGACCTCGCGCGAAGCCTTGATGACGGGTGTTGCGCAGGTCATGACTGCGG
Organism: Actinomycetota bacterium; assembly: GCA_027729865.1. Classification (GTDB taxonomy): domain Bacteria; phylum Actinomycetota; class Actinomycetes; order S36-B12; family S36-B12; genus S36-B12. The sequence goes on along the minus strand of JAQCBM010000156.1, from coordinate 762 downwards.
CATCACTGGCGGCAGGGTCGTATCCGAACTGTGGGTTGTTGGCCAGGCCCACCGGATAACTGCTCAGGAGGGTGTCGTCGACGTCGAAGACCGCTATCGCTCGACACCGCCGGACCGTTTCCGGCTTCACGCCTCCGCAGGCTCGACGCAGCCACGCTCGCGTCCACGAGACCGCAGCGGCGGCGACCTCGGCCTGGTCGAGTTGGACGCCCCCGTTCTGATAGGCAATCACCGACTGTGCTGGATACGAGCCGATGTCCCAGGGATTCGACGACTCCATCGATGGAAGGTTCTGCCCTGACCCGACGATCACCTTGCCGGCGGCGATCTCCGGCCCGGGATCGACGCGGACTGGATCGGCCGTGGCTGGCTGACCACCCACGAGCCAACCCGCGCAAATTACTGCAAGGACGGCTATCGATACAGGCACTCGACGCCTTCTGATCACCACCGAAGTACACACCATCACCCACAGGTTCGGCACGTTCGCGTGGCCCTAGGCTACGGACCCATGTCCAAAGTGCTGGCGAGTTTGCCTGTCGGTGAACGGGTGGGGATCGCGTTCTCCGGGGGTCTGGATACCTCCGTGGCCGTTGCCTGGATGCGCGAGAAGGGCGCTATCCCCTACACCTACACAGCAGACATCGGTCAGTACGACGAACCCGACATCGCCTCGGTGCCTGGTCGGGCCACCCAATACGGGGCCGAGGCTTCGCGGCTGGTCGATTGCACGGGCCCGTTGGTGGAAGAAGGTCTGGCCGC
>JAQCBM010000155.1 GCA_027729865.1 Actinomycetota bacterium | reverse complement strand
TACCCGTGCCGCCACCGAGTACAACCAACTCTGCCTAGGAGACCTTGAGGGCATGCGTACTGACAGCCGCGCCCTTCTCGAGGCGGCCGTGGTACTTGCTCGCGACACGTGGAGCGATGCATCTGCGCAATTCGACTGGCAGGACCTGTCGATGTACGTGATCCACCAGGTGTCGAAGATTCACACTGAGGCGATCGCGCGCGCACTGGACATCGACCTGGCTCGGGTTCCGCAGACTTTTCCCACGCAGGGAAATATCGGTCCGGCTTCGATCCCGTTCACTCTGGCTCGCAACTCGGAGCATTTGACAACGGGTGATCGAGTTGCGTGCATGGGAATCGGTTCGGGGTTGAACTCGGCTGTCATTGAAATCGAGTGGTGACACCCGCGCGCACGCCACCTGAGCTTCCGGGTTTGAACCCGGATTGGTCGCGGGTTCTGTACGTCAAGGATCACGACGACGCTGATATCGGGGTGCATGTCCTCGATGTTGGTCCGCGCGATGGTGACCTCACTGTTGTCTGCGTGCACGGTAACCCCACCTGGTCCTACTTATGGCGGGCCGTTGTTGCGTCAGCGCCTTCCAATATCCGCGTGCTTGCCGTCGACCAGATCGGTATGGGCTACTCGGCGCGCAGCGACTTCCCTCGCCGGTTAGCGGATCGCATCAATGACCTCGAAGCGATCATTCGGTCCGCCGCAATCACCCGTCGCGTCGTCTTCATGGCCCATGACTGGGGTGGACCGGTCGCCCTAGGTCTCGCGGAGCGACTCGTTGACTCGCCGGACTTCGAGGTTGTCGGTGTTGTCCTTACCAACACCGCAGTACATCAACCCGAACACCGTGGAGCCCCCGTACTTATTGCGGCTGCGCGCTTGCCCGGTGTGCTATCGGGTGTCACTTATCGAACGCGCGGATTCGTGCGCGCAACAACAGCCATCTCATCCATGGACCGGACAAGTGCGAGAGCGCTGCGGGCGCCGTACCGCGCCGCCAGTGATCGACGAGCGATCATGGATTTTGTTGCCGATATTCCCCTGACCGAAGATCACCCAACGCTTGCCACCTTGAATTCCGTTGCAGGTGAATTGGAGAAACTCTCGCAGGTGCCGGTACTAATGGTGTGGGGGATGAAGGATCCGGTCTTCTCGGCTCGATATCTCGACGATCTGCGTCGACGCTTGCCGCATGCGTTGGTCCAGCAATACGACGATGCCGGTCACCTCGTCCTTGAGGATCGCCCGGATGCGATCAGCGGAATCTGGCAATGGGTTCAGGATGTGTCTGGCGATCGGCACGCTTCAAACGCCCGCGTGTCCGGTTCCGACCCCGATCTTCTGCGAGGTCTCCGCGCCCGTCACGATTCCAAAGAGCGTGCGGTAACGGAGCCTCGCGGCGACGGCTGGCTCACGGTTTCGTGGACACTGCTCGATGATCGAGTGCGCCGACTCGCCAGGGGTTTCGCCGAACGTGGAGTGAAGCCGGGCGATCGGGTTGCACTCTTGGTCCCTCCCGGGGCAGACCTGCTAGCTGTCGTCTACGCATGCTGGGCAATCGGTGCGGTTATCGTGGTTATTGACGCAGCCAATGCCCCGATGGCCCTGTGGCGTTCGCTGCGCGCCGCCCGGGTCGATCATGTTGTTGCCATCAAGCGGGCGCGGCCGGTAGTGACGGCCCTACACGTCCCCGGCGTTGTCATCTGGGCGGACGAACTGGCCCAGGTAGCACACGCAGTACCGGTCACCGCCGATGAGCAGAGTGCGGCTACAGCGACCGGACAATCCGATGCGGCGGTCGTCTTCACGTCAGGTGCAACGGGCCCCGCCAAACCGGTTGCCTACACGCGCGAACGCATCGCTGCGACTCGTGATGTGTTGCTCAATCACTACGGATTCACCGCATCGGACGTTCTCGTCGCCGCTTTCGCACCGTGGGCGGTGCTCGGCCCGCTCCTGGGCATTTCCTCGGTCATCCCGCAGATGGATGCTTCGCGCCCGGGCACGCTCACAGCCGATGCGCTTTCCAGCGCGATGGAGCAGGCCGGGGGCACGGTCATGTGGATGTCTCCAGCGGCGTTGCGTTCGGTGCTGTCGGGTGCTCGATCAGGTTCGTCGCAACGGACACGACTTGCGGCTGCCGGCGCGAATCTGAGCTTCCTACTTATCGCCGGGGCTCCAGTCTCACGCCGGCTGCTTCAGGATGCAATGGATCTGTGGCCGCACGCTGATGTGCGAACGCCGTATGGGATGACCGAAATCCTTCCGGCAACGGATGTCAGTGCCAAGGAAGTCCTAGCCGAACCAGCCGATCTGGGTGTGCTGGTGGGTCGTGCATTGCCGGGTGTGGACATCGCTATCGCGCCGGTGGACACCGATGGCATTCCCGCCGAGGAATCAGTGACCACATCAGGTGTGCTGGGGGAAGTGGTGATTCGGGCGTTGCACGCGAAGTCGAGGTACGACGCTCGTGCATTCGTCGAACGTCAGGCTTCGCGCAACCCGGGTTGGCACCGCACCGGCGACATCGGCGAGCTCGACGCGCACGGCCGCCTGTGGATTCAAGGCCGACTCAGTCATGTGATCACCACGGCAGAGGGTCCGCTTGGACCTGTTCCGATCGAGCAACGCATCGAACTCGCTGTCGCTAAACAGGGGTCGACGGATAGCCCCGACACTTTGGTTGCTGCTGTCGGTGTTGGCCCGAGAGGCACCCAAGTTCTGGTAATCGTCTGCGCGCCCTCGCATCCCGATGGAAGCAAACCTCAGTTGCGCCTAGCCGATGCTGAACTGACTGAACACGTCCGCGCAATATTCCCTTCGGCTTCAGCGGTGTTGTGGAGCTCGCGGATGCCGGTCGACATTCGACACGGTGCGAAGGTCGACCGACAACGGCTTGCGCTGGAAGCCTCGGAATTCTTAGCGGGTCGCCGGTGACGTCGCCTGCTCGGCAGCGGCTCCTGGTGACGGGTGGTCGAGGTCTGCTTGGCAATGCAGTGATCACCAAGGCCGTAGCCCGAGGTTGGCAGGTACGTGCTCTGCAACGACATCCATCTGGGGTCGCGGATGGTGAGTCTGTGGTCGACATCACCGGCTCGATCACTGATCCGGCGAGCATCGAACGCGCCATCGAAGGCTGTGATGCGGTGATACATCTCGCCGCTCGCGTGGGAATAGAAGGACGTTGGTCGGACTTCGAGAGCGTCAACGTGGTCGGTACCGAGATGGTGCTCGATGCGGCTCGGCGCGCGGGTGTTGAATCCTTCGTGCATGTTTCGTCACCATCCGTTGCCCACGCTGGTCGGGCTCTGGAGGGAGCCGACGCTGCGCCAGCTGATCCCACGACGGCGCGCGGTCACTATTCACGTTCGAAGGCAATGGCCGAACAACTCGCGCTCGCGACGAAAGGTCTACCCGTCGTCGCAATCCGGCCGCACTTGGTGTGGGGTCCGGGCGACGAGCAACTCGTCGGTCGCATCGTTTCCCGTGCGCGAAGTGGTCGTCTCTTCGTTATCGACGGTGGCCGGGCATTGATCGATACGACTTACATTGACAACGCTGCTGACGCCATCGTCCACGCGTTGGGTCGAACAGCGAGCTCGAAGGTGCAGGGCAGGGCCTTTGTCATCAGTAACGGCGAACCGCGTCCGGTGCGCGAGATCGTGGAGTCGATAGTCCGCGCGGCTGGAGTCGATACCACGCTGAAGTCCGTCCCCTTCGCCCCGGCATTCGCAGCGGGTGCAGTGGGGGAGTGGTGGGGCTCTCTCACGCACACAGAACCGTTGGTCACGCGATTCCTGGTCGAGCAACTTGCCACGGCGCATTGGTTCGACCCCCGCCCGAGCTGGGATGACCTCGAGTGGCGTCCGACAATCGGGCTGGATGAAGGAATGCGCAGGCTGGCCGCCCACTATCAACGCTGACATCGACACTGACATCGGCACTGACATCGGCACTGATCTGAACACCGAACCGGCGTGGCAGCGTGAATCGAGTAGCCAGTTGGGGTAAACATGCCGACATAGAGCAAGGCCCCTCGAAGTATGAGTTCGAGGGGCCTTGCCATGGGGCCTTGAGGGTTCCACCCGGTTGCCCGGGGCCTTCGCGGTGTGTGCAGACCGCGCGGCTCGCCTCCTGTTGCCAGGGGCCGAAACCTCTCACTACTCCTCGACCCGTCCCTTGCGACCACCCTCGCCAGCACTCGAGGGTCTTCGGTTTTACCCGATAGGCCGCCGGTTTTCGGACCGACCCGCACCTTGCGGTGCGTTGGGATAGTTCTAACAGCGTTTGGCAAGGCGACACAAGGACTTTTCCAAAATTTCTTCGTCAATGTAGTCACGTTGTTAACAACCGTTTCTACGCGTCACTTGCTTCACTTTGGTGGGGTGGATTTCCCGCCCGGTAGCGTGCGCGCGTGACCGGTTTCGGCTTCGACGTGGCAGTCCGGATGCGCGATTCCATGCCCGGAGCTCTCGGCAGAACAGGAACCATCACCACCCCACACGGCATCATCCGCACGCCCGCCTTCATCCCGGTCGGCACCAAGGCCACCGTCAAGACGGTGCTTCCGGAAACGATGGCTGAACTCGGGGCGCAGGCGGTCTTAGCGAACGCTTATCACCTGTATCTGCAACCTGGAGCGGACATCGTCGAGGCGGCCGGGGGTCTTGGAGCATTCATGAATTGGCCCGGGCCCACGTTCACTGACAGCGGCGGGTTTCAGGTGCTGTCCTTGGGTGTGGGGTTCAAGAAGGTCCTTGCCATGGACACGGATGGCGTGACCATGGATGACGTTGTGGCCGAAGGGAAGGACCGACTCGCGCACGTTGACGACGACGGTGTCACGTTCACTTCGCACCTCGATGGTTCGCGCCATCGCTTCACCGCCGAGGTTTCAATGCAGGTGCAGCATGCGTTAGGAGCCGACATCATCTTCGCTTTCGACGAATGCACCACCTTGATGAATTCACGCGAATATCAGCAACTCGCGATGGCGCGCACTTTGGAATGGGCGCAACGGTGCGTTGCCGAGCATCTCCGACTCACGGAAGTACACAACGATCGCCCGTACCAAGCGTTGTTCGGTGTGGTGCAAGGGGCGCAGCATGAGGACCTGCGCCGGCAGGCGGCCCGCGAGGTCGGCGCCTTGGACTTCGATGGCTTCGGCGTCGGCGGTGCCATCGAGAAAGAGCGCATGGGCGACATCATGGGGTGGGTTTCCGGGGAGTTGCCCGAGGGCAAGCCCCGGCATCTCCTGGGGATCGGTGAGCCGCGTG
>JAQCBM010000154.1 GCA_027729865.1 Actinomycetota bacterium | reverse complement strand
GCTGGCGTCGTCTCGTTTGCTCATCGTGCCTTGATTCCGATCCAGACGGCAGCGGCGATCAGCGCGGCGAAAACGGCGGTCCACATGAAGAGACCCTCAACGACGGGGCCGAGCCGCCCGAGCGACAAACCACCCGGGCTCGGCGCCTGCTGCAGGGCATCGATGTAAGCGAGGATTTGCTGCTTCTCTTCAACTGGCAGGGTCTCGTCGGAGAAGATCGGCATGTTCTGCGGACCGGTCAGCATCGCCTCGTAAATCTCCTGCGGAGTGGCATTCATCAAGCTGGGCGCGTACTTCCCGTTGGTCAGAGCGCCGCCGCCGCCAGCAGCCTGGTGGCACTGCGCGCAGTTGATCCGGAATAGCACGCCACCTTCGGCGACGTCCGCGTCGGAGAAGTCGAGCTGTTCGGCGGTGGGGATTGCCGGGCCGGGTGCCAGCGAGGCGACCCAAGCCGACATAGCAGCGGTCTCTTCGTCGGTGTAGATAACTTCTTTCGCCGGCGCTTGAGCTCCGGGGGCTGCCATGGGCATGCGTCCGGTCGCGACCTGGAAGTGAACCGACGCCGCGCCGACGCCAATCAAGGACGGACCGTTCATCGTCCCCTGGGCCTCCAGGCCGTGACAGGAGGAGCAACCCTCCAAGAACAGGCGCTTGCCCTCTTCGACCTGGGTTTGCGATCCCATGGCTGCTTCAGCGGGAGCAGTGGAACTGACTGCGGCATAGCCGCCACCGACCACGAGCAGGGCCATTGCCAGCAGAGCGGTGGCAACCCAGGGCTTGCGTCGGCGATGAGCCAGGAACTTCACGGTTTCGATGCCTTCCCTTTGCAGGTGTCGGTTCGTGCCTTTGTGTGTGCGGGCCTACTTGAGAATGTAAATCATGAAGAACAGGGCGATCCAGACAACGTCCACGAAGTGCCAGTAGTACGACACGACGATCGCTCGGGTTGCCTGATCGTGGGTGAAGCGCTTGGTGACATAGGTGGTTGCGAGAACGAAAAGGAAGGCGATTAGGCCGCCGGTCACGTGGAGGCCGTGGAAGCCGGTGGTCAGAAAGAACGCCGAACCGTAGGCGCTCGAAGACAAGCTCAAGCCCTTGTGGACGAGCTCGGCGTATTCGAACACCTGGCCGCCGATGAAGAACGCGCCCATCAAGAAGGTGATGATGAACCAGCGCCGTAGCCCCTTGACGTCTCCGCGTTCAGCCGCGAACACACCGAGCTGACAGGTCACACTGGACAGGACCAGGATCGTGGTGTTGATGCTGGCAAAGGGAATGGCGAGCAACTCGGTGTCAGCGGCCCACACCTCAGGGTTGACGGCCCGCATCGTGAAGTACATCGCGAACAGCGCCGCAAAGAACATGAGCTCGCTCGACAACCACACGATGGTGCCGATCGACACCATGTTGGGACGGTTGGCGGGAGCGTGAGCGTAAGCCGCGGGGATGGAGGTCGTGTTCGCCACGACCAAATACTGTCATGGCTTCCTGAGGGAAGTTTGCCGGGCCTGCCAGATTTGTCGGCGATGTTCGCCACATTTTCGAGCCAGCAGGCAGAGGCAATAGGGTGAGGGCGTGAGCGAGGAGTCCGTCACCTCTCCAGATCCGCTTCGGGTCTTGGTGTACAGCGATGATCGAAACGTCCGCCGTCAGGTCCTAGCCAGCCTGGGGACGCGTCCGGATATCGACCTGCCGGCGATCGAGTACACCGAGTGCGCCACTGAACCCATGGGCATTGTCGGTGTGGTTACCCGAAAGTTCGATCTACTCATCCTCGATGGAGAGGCTGCCCCGGCCGGCGGTATGGGTATCGCTCGGCAGTTGAAAGATGAAATCTTTGGGTGCCCGCCCATTCTCGTCCTCATCGGCCGACCACAAGATGCGTGGTTAGCCACGTGGTCTCGGGCCGACGCCGTGGTCCCCCACCCGCTCGAGCCCGTCGCCTTGGCCAAGGCAGCTGCCGCCTTGCTGCGCCGGCGGGCGGCGATTTCCCGTTAGCTGCTCTCCATGAGCGAACGCACGTGGCCATCGGTCCTCGGTTCTGCGATGAGTGGTGCCGAGCCAGAGGACGTCGCCTGGGCCGTCGACCGAATCTTGGAGGATCAGGCGACCCCAGCCCAGGTAGCTGCCTTCATCACAGCGTTGCGCGTTCGTGGGGAAACACCAGCGCAGGTGGGCGCGTTGGTTGAGTCATTGATGAAGCATGGCGTGTTGGTGGACCGTGCTGCCCGACCACCAGTGGTGGTGGACGTGGTTGGCACAGGGGGCGATGGTTCAAACTCTGTGAACATCTCCACCATGGCTGCGCTCGTTGTTGCTGCGGCTGGTGCTCCGGTAATCAAGCATGGAAACCGCGCCGCATCGAGTGCCACAGGGTCCGCGGATGCACTTGAGGCGCTGGGTGTCTCTATCGACATGGACGGATTAGAGGTGGCTAACTGTGCATCCAGCATTGGAATCGCCTTTTGTTTCGCACCGCTGTTCCACCCGGCGCTGCGGTTTGCAGGTCCTACGCGTCGAGAGCTCGGAGTCCCGACGGTCTTCAATATTGTCGGACCTCTCGCCAACCCAGCCCGCCCGGAGGCGATGCTTGCAGGGTGCGCTCGGTTGGAGTCGGCGCCGGTGATGGCTCAGGTACTGCTCGATCGCGGTACGCGCGCCTTGGTGGTGCGGGGCGACGATGGCCTAGACGAAATCTCGATTTGCGCCACCACGCGGGTGTGGGACGCAACCGGGTCCGAACTGGTGGAAGGTGAACTTGATCCCCGCCGGTGGGGTATTGATTTCGTTGACCCGCAACTACTCGAGGGCGCGACACCTGAACGCAATGTCGAATTGCTGACCGCAGCGTTGACCCCGGGAAATGCGAGTGACGTTGAGTTAGCGAAGGTTCGCGCTATTCGCGATGCGGTGGTGGTGAATGCCGCTGCTGCGCTAACCGCCTTTGATGCGGCGGTCAGTCAATTGCCAGGAGTAGATGTGTCCGACCGCATCGAAGCAAACCTGCCGCGCGCGCGGCAGGCACTTGATTCAGGGGCGGCATGGGCGCTGCTGGAGAAATGGATTGCAGCTAGCACCTAGCGTGCGATGCGGCTCACCGACTTCACTCCGGGTGCCGGTCCGACAGGTGCGCCGGTGTAAGAACTGCGGACTTCCCGATCGCTTGATCGTGGTGCTCGAACGGCACAGACGAGAGAAGAACTCACCGAAATTGGCCACGCCAGCGGCCTATCCACGCTGATCAATCGCACCCCGGGTTGTTCCAACCAGTTAGCGAGCAAGGTGGCCTCGGCGAGCAGCCCGTCGCCTTCTTTGTGCTCCTCTGCTGTGTCGATCGCGGCACGCACGGACGCGCGTGGATCTGCTGTGGGAGAAGCGTGCGTGGCGGCGACGAGTCGTCCGCGGGTAATCACATGGATATCCCATCCTCCTGCTCCGTCGGATTGTGCGGCCACGATGCGGCCTGCTCGGATGAGAGTCGAGATGCGATGGTGTCGCTCGCTAGCAGAGCACACGTTGGTCATTCGATCACGGAACTCCGCTGCCTCCTCGAATCGCTCTCGCTGAGCGAGCTGTTTCATACGGTCGTGGGCTTTGTCGACGACCACGCCAATATCGCCGTGCAAGATTCGCCGCGTTTGCTCAACCGCATCTTCATACGCAGCAGCGTCGTGGTCGCGCATGCACGGCGCAGGGCACTGTCCCAAGTGTCCGCGAAGGCACTGAGGTGTCTGATGCTTGGCGGCAGCCGGAAGTGTGCCGGTGCAGCTGCGCAGCCCCGTTGCATCAGCGATGGTCTGTGCGGCATCTCGCGCTGCTCCACGTGAAGCGAAGGGGCCCCATGCGTCAACCGGTATTTCATCTCCGGTGACTCGAACGGTCACGAGTCGGGGAGCCGGTTCGATGCTGAGGCGCAACCACCATGTGGTGTCGGCACGGCGAGAACGACGGTTGTAACGCGGTTGAAGTGCGGAGATTGCGCGCACTTCGCGCACGTGAGCTTCCAGACTCGTGGAGCACGGGATGACCTCGACTTTCGCGGCGATCGAGACCATCTCGGCCATTCGGGCGCGGCTTTCTGCTGCCGTGAAATACGTGCGAACTCGATTACGAACGTTCCTTGAGGTGCCGATGTACAGCGCCGCCCCCTGTTGATCAACGAACGTGTAGACCCCCGGACCGGTGGTCAGGCCATCGGCCAAGTGGCGCTTGGCGCGCTGTTCATGTGAGACGCGAGACACGAAGGCTCGCAGATCCGGCCATGTGCGTACTCCCATCGATCCGATGCGCTCGAATAGGCAGTGCAGCACGTGGGTTGTTGCTCGTGCATCCGCCAACGCTCGATGTTCGGGCACTACGGGCGAGTGGAAGTGCGCTGCCAAGGTCGACAACTTGCAGTTACGAACTTCTCCGCGGTGCAAAGCGACGCGGGCAAGTCGAGCCGTGTCGAGTGATCGTCCGGGAAACCACGTGAGGTCGTAGCGCGCGCAGGCTCCCTTTAGGAAGCCGAGGTCGTACGGGGCGTTGTGCGCCACGAGCACCGCATCCCCGGCGAACTCACCGAATGCGGCGACGGCGCCTGCCACCGATGGTGCATCTCGAACCATCGCGTTGGTGATACCCGTGAGAGCCTGGATGTGTGCGGGAATAGGTGAGTCGGGCTGCACCAGCGTGGCGAACTCGCCCATCACTTCACCACCGCGAATCTTGACCGCGCCGATTTCGGTGATTCCCGCAGAGGTAGCAGGGCCTCCGGTGGTTTCCAGATCCACCACGACGAAGGTGAGGTCGACGAGGTGCTCCTCGGCGGCCAGATCGGTCAGCGAGAGCTGATCGGTGAAGGGCGAAGTCATCGTGGTGGAGGCTAGGCCGGGGGTATGACGATCGGGTGCGCTCCGCGCTGGCGGTAGGTTCGCGACATGACCCCTGCGCTACCCGACGAGGCCTCACGTCTGCGTTGCGGCCACTGCGGCAACCTCACCCGCTTCGATGTGGTTCGAACGATCCGATCCAGTGAGTTCTGGCATGCCACGCTGGCGGGTGACGTCGAGATAGATGAGACGACCGTTCTCGCTGAGGACGTCGAGACGATCCGCTGCCGCTGGTGCTCGGCCACCGACCACATCGAGATCGTGCCGCGCCCGGAGTTCGGCGGCCCCAGCCAGGAGTCCCCTGGCGACGGCGGCGTCTAGCAGCTCACCTACCCCTCCCACCCTTCCCCGATGCGGCGTCAGTTGTGGGCGCCACGCATTCGGCGTGGCCGGGCCACAACTGAC
>JAQCBM010000153.1 GCA_027729865.1 Actinomycetota bacterium | reverse complement strand
GCCACGAATGGGAGCAAACTAAGAGTCCGGCTGGAGCCACACAGTGGATTCCGAAGGGTGGGGCTGCCGCGGATGCCGTGCCCGATGCACACAACCCGAATAAGCGCCATGCGCCGATCATGTTCACGACTGACCTTGCGCTTCGCACAGATCCAATCTACGAGCCCATCTCGCGTCGTTTCATGGAGAACCCGGCGGAGTTTGCCGATGCTTTCGCGCGCGCATGGTTCAAGCTGACGCACCGCGACATGGGGCCGAAGACCCGTTACCTCGGCTCTGAAGTTCCTGCTGAAGACCTCATCTGGCAGGACCCGGTGCCCGCCGTGTCTGGTCCGTTGGTCTCCGACGCCGACGTGGCAACGCTCAAGGACAAGGTCCTTGCCACGGGCTTGGCCCCTGCCGAACTCGTGTCGACCGCATGGGCTTCAGCCGCATCGTTCCGTGGGACCGATAAGCGCGGAGGTGCCAACGGTGCACGCATCCGACTCGCCCCACAGCGCGAGTGGGAGGTGAACAATCCTGACCAACTCGACAAGGTCCTCAAGACCCTCGAGGGTGTTCAATCGGAGTTTAACGCCGCTGGTGGTGCGCAGATCTCGATGGCAGACCTCATCGTCCTGGCCGGTGGCGCTGGAGTCGAAAAGGCTGCAAAGGACGCTGGCCACAACATCACGGTGCCCTTCACGCCGGGTCGCACCGACGCCACTGCGGACATGACGGACGTCGAGTCCTTCGCGGTTCTCGAACCGATCGCCGACGGCATGCGCAACTACGTATCCAAGGGCCAAGTTCGCCCGACGGAACAGTTGATGGTTGACAAGGCGAACCTGCTCAACCTCAGTGCGCCCGAGATGACGGTCTTGGTCGCCGGTATGCGGACTATCGGCACCAACTACGACGGCTCCGACGTTGGTGTACTGACCTACAACAAGGGCAAGCTCACGAACGACTACCTGGTCAACATGCTGGACGCGAATACGGTCTGGGAGCCCACAGACGAAACCGAGCAGGTGTACGTGGGCAAGGACCCCACGACGGGCGAGCAGAAGTGGTTGGCCTCGCGAATGGATCTCGTGTTCGGATCGAACTCACAGTTGCGAGGTCTTGCTGAGGTGTACGCCTCGTCGGATGCACAAGACAAATTCGTTCAGGATTTCGTCAAGGCTTGGGACAAAGTCATGATGCTCGATCGTTTCGATATCAAGAAGTAGACACACCCGTTCAGTCCACTATGGGGCGCTGGCCAGATGGCTAGCGCCCCATAGCTTTGGGCCCAATTAATTCCGTCGCACCCAGCGGAAGGTCAATGCAGCGCCGATCGTGCCCACGACAAACCACACCACGAGAACGAGAGCAACGCCGGGGAGGTTCCACACTCCATCGATCTCGGCGCCTTGGTAGGCATCCGGCAAGAAGACGTAACGCATACCTTGCGCGATCCACTTCAGCGGAAATATCGAAGCAACATTCTGCAGCCACTCAGGCAATTGAGAAAACTGCAGGTAGACGCCCGAAATGAACTGCAGGATCAAGATGGGTGGCACGATCACACTCGTTGCGCTCTTGGCGCTACGAGGCAATGCACTGATCGTGATACCAATCACTGCCGATGCCATGATCCCCAGAAAGAAAATCCAAGCGAGGGTCAGCCACCTATCCGCACTCGTAGGGAGCCCCCCACCCAAGATCACGCCACCCACAATGAGCAAGAGGACAAGCTGTGCGAAGCCGGTAACCAAGACTTGACCGAACTTGCCGATGAAGTACGAGACGGGTGCGATCGGACTCCCAGCAAGTCGCTTGAGCGTGCCATCGTTCCTTTCGATCGCGATATCGATTCCCAAGTTCTGCGCGCCAGAGATGAAGATGCCCATCGCAACCATGGCCGGCAGGAAGTACTGAGCTGAGGTCACTTCGATACCCAACGCTGGGATCCCGAAATCGTTGCCACTGAAAGCGATGCTGAATACCAACAGCATCATGAGGGGGAATGAGAAATTGAAGAACATCGAATCCGGCGTGCGCAGGTACGTCTTGAGTTCGTACCCGATACGCGAGATGCCAACCGCGAGGATGCCAGGCATCGTGGCCTGGGCAGACGAGTTCATCGACTGCTCCTGCCGTCGAGCATCGCGAGGTACACGTCCTCAAGAGTGGGGGTCCGAACGTTGAGCCGCTCTGGTTCGTGCCCTAGGCGCTCGGCAAGTGATGCGACGAACTGTGCGGGCTCAGAAGTCCTCTCACTACGCTCCACACCGCCTTCGAGCCACCGCACGACGGGAACTCTCATCTCGGCGCCACCGATGCTGTGGACCTGGTCGATGGCCACTAACTCACCCGCGATGATGACTCCTGCTCGATCCCCCAGTGCCTCCGCTTCGTCGAGGTAGTGAGTGGTGAGCATGATCGTCGTGCCTTCGGCCTTCAGTCCCTCGATGACTTGCCAGAACTGTCGACGGACCTCGGGATCGAACCCAGTGGTCGGTTCGTCTAGAAACAGCAATTCGGGGTTTCCGATCATGCCTAGTGCAACGTCCACTCGGTGCTGTTGACCACCGGAGAGTTTGCGAATGGCTATGTCGGCCTTCTGTGCTAAATCGACCGCGTAAATGACTTCGTCGACGCTTCGTGGATTCGGATACAGTGAGGCGAAGTGCGTCAATGTTTGGCGGACGGAGAGGCGCCCCAAGTCGCCGGCTTGCTGCAAGACGATCCCGACGCGCGACTTGAATTCGCGATCAGCTTTAGCCGGGTCCATCCCCAAGACCCGGACCTCCCCCGATGTCCGATGGCGAAACCCCTCCAGGATCTCGATCGTTACCGACTTCCCTGCGCCATTGGGTCCGAGCAGGACGAACGTCTCACCTTGATCGATATTGAAGGAGATGTCGTCGACAGCGACAAGGTCGCCGTAGCGTTTCGTCAAAGCCTCGACGGCAACGGCAAGTTCGCTCATTTCGTCTGCCTCGAAGCCACGAAGTGACTCTAATCTGAGCGCATGAACACACCACCAAGCACGCAGCCAGCGGCCCTATCCCCTCAGCAGAGCCATCGAGAGGAATGGCTTGCTGCGTATACGAGGCGCATTTCACCACTTCTCTCGCTATTCGCCCTGATCTACTTAGGGACCTTCTCGATCCAGGCGATCTGGTACTACCCGGAAGCAACCTGGTACCGATACCTGAACATCTTCGGCAACATCCTGTGGGTCTTCTTCGTGATCGACCTCGTGTTTCGCTTCACTGTAAGTCCAGTGAAGAAACACTTCTTCCGCAACAATTTGGTGGACACCATCACTGTTGTGGTTCCGCAGTTCCGAGCGCTTCGTGCATTACGTGCCTTCACTGGCTCGGGCATCATCTCCAAAAAGACTGGTCTCATCAGTGGCGGAGGTATTACAACGGGACTGCTCGCAGCGCTTATCGTGGTGTGGGCCGGCAGCCTCATGGTGCTCAACGCCGAACGCGGTGCGACTAACGCTGAGATCAAGACCCCGGGCGAAGCCGTGTGGTGGGGATTCGAAACCGTCACCACCGTCGGCTACGGCGATTTCGTCCCTGTCACGTGGAACGGCCGATTCCTTGCTGTGCTGGTAATGCTGGTGGGCATCAGCGTCCTCGGCGTGGTCACTGCATCGCTGTCCGCGGCCCTGGTCAAGCGTGCTCACGAAGGACCGGACAAAGTTGACGAAGTTCTCGCCGAACTCGCACAGCTCAAGGCGATGGTCGCCAAACTCGAGGCAGCACAGTCGGGCAAATCCGGCTAATTCCCAGAACTCGCCTCTACCAAATCACTCAGCAGATCCGCGTCGACGTCCCAGTCGACAGGAACCTTGATTGTCTTCTTGTTGAGTGAATATTCCGAAAGTCGGTTCCGGAATCGCTCTATCACTTCGGGGTCGTACGGGGCGATAAGAATGTGCTTTGCGAATACGCCCAGACCGAAAACATACTTCCCTGAGCGCTTGACCATCGGCTGATTCCATGCGATTACTACTTCCGCATCCGGGTAGCCATTCGTGATGGCCGAAAGAATCGAACGCACCGTTCGTTGCTTCACCGAATCGTGTTCCGCCAGGTAGTCATCCACTGTTTCGAATCGCCGAGAACTCGTCGAACCCCGTGAGTACTGGACTAGGGCATTCGCATGAGCGCGACTGAATCCGTGCTCGCCTTGCAGAAATTCCATCTGTTCTGGGTACTTCTTGCCAGCCACCTTCTTCATCTCTCGATGCCAGTGGCTCATCGGCTTTCCGTAACGACGTTCGATAGCCGGAAAGACATCCGATCTGTCGCCAGTGGAACTCATCCGCACATCGTACGCAAATCAGGGTGCATACTTCCAATGTGGCAGAGGATCGCAGTGTGTTATTCCGCGAGGGTCCCAGACCGAGTTTCACATTGACCTACGGCGAGCACCCCGATCAGCTTTGTGACATGTACATGCCCGCCGCTCAATCTCCGTTCAGGAGACTCCCCGTCGTCTTCCTTCATGGCGGCTACTGGCGCCCTGAGTACAACCGTTCGCACGCCCGCAATGCGGCCGGAGCACTCGCGGATGCGGGTTGGACCACAGCCCTAGCTGAATACCGGCGTGCTCCCGGTAACCCTGACGCAACAGTTGCCGATGTTGTCGATGCCATCAAGTGCGTGTCCCGCTCACTGGACCACACCAAGGTGATCATTGTCGGGCACTCAGCCGGCGGTCACCTCGCGTTGCTTGCCGCAGGAACACCCCACCTACCCGTTCACGCGACAGTCGCCCTTGCGCCGCTCAGCAATTTGGTGGCAGCAGATGTCTGGGATCTCGATGACGGTGCTGTGCGTTCATTCTTAGGTACGGACCCAAGGGAACGACCAGATCTGGATCCGAGCCTCTTACCAAGGCCCGTTTGCCCCATCAAAATCCTGCATGGACAGGAGGACTCCATCGTTCCGTACCGAATGTCCGAAACGTATGGATCGGCCTTCGATCTCGAGGTGACAGGCTTACCTGATACGGGGCACTATGAGCCAATCGATCCACTCAGTAGGGCATGGACGCAGGTTCTGGAGGTCCTTGAGCGCCTAGAAGCCGAAGTCGGTTAGGTCGTTTCGGTCTTCGCAGTTGGACGACCCTCGGCTTGTCCTACGAGAGCCAACGCTCGCATACTTGTCCGGTGCGGCCTTCCCCTCTCGACTCCGCCTCGAAGAGACGTCGCAGCATCGCTCAAGCGCTGTTCGCCGTGGGTATCGCGATAGTGGCGGCGAGCACCATCACGCTCTTTCTCGCTGAACCGCCCA
>JAQCBM010000152.1 GCA_027729865.1 Actinomycetota bacterium | reverse complement strand
GGCGTGACCGCCCCGATCGTGGTCGGCGGCATCATTCCCGAGGAGGATCGCCCAGTGCTCGCCGGAGCAGGAGTCGCAGCGGTCTACACCCCGAAAGACTTCGACCTGCCTCGCATCATGAACGAGTTCGTCGACCTCACCGGCTCAAGTCCCTGAACGACCCTCACTCGTCGAGCGCGAGTCCCTTCCCGATCAAGGTGAAGGAGGAATCCATGACTAACGGATCAGCGTTGGTCATGAAACTCGCGATGAACGATCGGGCCGGCGCACTCAGATGGTCATCGGGTTGAGCCGCCCATTCGACGTCCGTAGGGAAGAGTCGGCCATTCATCTCCCAATTGATGATCCAGTCGACCGCAGCCTCGTTGGCCCCGATCCAGTCACCGAAGAGTTCGAGGAGACGACGCGGATACTCGGCGAGGAAGTGGGCCTCAAGTTCTATCGCCGTCGCGCGATCCACTCTGCCGAATCGAATCTCTCTACACAGCGAGTCGGTCACTCTCCCGTAACCGTACTTGGCAACCTTGAGAAGGTCATGGAGTCCCATGTACACCAAGTCATCCACGCGATCGTAGGTGTCGAAGGTCCGAGAATTCCGCGCGGCGATCGCTCCGAGTTCGTCCACCGCGTGCTCCGCATACCGACGGCTGTCCCACGGGAGATAGTTCGCCAGGTAGAGACCAACCAGTCCGCTTCGGTGCAGCTCGCCATCACCGGGATAGAGCAGGTCCTCCACCTCGTAGTCCTGCACCAACCCTCGGTGCGTTACGAAGTCGCCAGGCTCGACACCCATCAAGTCGAACGAATGCCTGGATGCTCGCGACATCTCGACCTCCTCGGTATACGAGTGCGTGCCCACCATCTCCGTCGGTTGGTGAAATGGCCAGATGACCATCGGAACGCGCCGCTCCAACGCCACACGAACCGGTAACTGCGTCTCGCCCGCTAACGCCGGCCATCTCACTGTGCCGAACTGAAGAATCGACTCCCGAACGAGCTTGCGATACGAGACAGGGTTCGACGTGTAACCCATGAAATCGAGGTCGAAGCGGTCCCGCAAGCGCGCCAGATTTCGAATTCCGACCGCGCTGTTGAACTGTGAGTTGTAGTTGACCGCGAGGACTCGAAGGCCTAGTCGCTGGGTCAAGAACTCGATCTCGTAGAAGTACTCGGGGGTTCCTCGGACCGGCACAACGCAGTCATAGTCAGGAGTCCGCCGGCGAAGTAGTCGCCCAAGGCGCGAGTCAAGCATGCTCAGTCGGGCGTCCCAGTCGAGAGTTGTCTTCTCGATGTGCGTTCGACATCCCGAGCACACCCCATCGTCATCGAAGGTGATCCCCAGAGGATGGTCAGACCAATAGAGGCACCGAGTGCAACGGCTCCTCGTCACGCGGGGCTCCATCCGCGCAGTAGCGACGTATCGCCCTTCTTCAGCGCGCTCCTCAGTGAGACAGCTGCCAACTCACTGTGATGCAAGGGATTCCCGAAGGCAACACCTGCGGTAATCGGTAGCCGAAGGACTCGGGCTCCCTCTGCAGCGCCGAGCCCTCCGAACCAAATGACTGAGTTCGGGGGTAACTGCGCAAAAGTGTGGGGCAGGTTCGGCGAGAAGCGTCCGCTGTAGCCCTCTGCCTCAACGTCCGTCACCATCACCTCACCGACAAGTCCGTCATCGAACCACCGTCGCACTACGTCGAGCGGCGGTTGACTCACGTTGCCGACGGGGCGCCACACAGAGATCTCCTCGGAGGAGGCCGTCACTGGTATCGAACCGATAATCGCTTGGCGCCCAACCATGTCGACGATGGACCGCGCTGCGTCTGGTTGATCGAACAGCACTGACTCGAGCACGATTCGATCCGCCCCAGATTCCAAGACACGTTCGACATCCTCTCGCCCCCGAATTCCTCCTCCGACTGCAAGAGGAGTAGTGAGGTCAAGGCCAGCGACACTGTCGAGCAAGACTTCGTCAACTCCCTCACCCCGAGAGATGTCCAAGAGAACAATCTCGTCGAGTTGCCACCGATCAAGCACTCGAAGCGACGCCGACAAGCGCATAGCGGGTCGCCACAGCGAGTACCTGTACGACTTGACCATCGCTCCGCCGCGCCAGTTCAAGACAGCGATGAGTCGCTTAGGAACCGACATAGTCGATCACATTTCTGATTAGTCGAATTCCCGATGCCTGGCTCTTCTCGGGGTGGAACTGGATCGCCATGGTTGATCCTCGAGCGACCAGCGCTGGCAACCTCGGCTCAACCGCGTGAACGCAGGTGAAGTCTGTTCCATCGATGGCCATTCCAAATTCGTGATTGAAGAAGAACGTGGACGACGAACGAAGCCCGCGGGCGAGTCCGAGACCGCGCAACTCATCGAAGTCAAGTCGGCGCCATCCAGTGTTCGTTCCCTTCCCTTGGACTCTTCGCACGGATCCCTCGAAGACCGCAAGTCCAGGGGCCCCATCAGCTTCCTCATTCGATCCAAACAGAAGTTGAGCGCCGAGACAAATACCGATGGTTGGTCGTCCGGCCTCCGTCCTCGCCTTGATCGCCTCCGCCGCACCCGAGTGCCTCACCTTGGGCAGAGCTTCTTTCGCTGAACCAACTCCTGGAAGCACCGCAAGGTCACATGCCTCCATGTCGCCTAAGTTCTCCGTGATCTCGACTCGGTGCCCGAGCTGTCGAAACACGGCCGCGACAGAGTGCACATTCCCGACCCCATAGTCGATAACCACAACACTTATTCGAGAGGTTGACCGCAACACGCGACTCAACTCCCCTCGAGATCAGTTCCGGGGACGAACTTCGGAACTGGTCGCCCGGTGCTTGGAATATCGAACAGTTCTCTGTTCACCCAGCGCCTCACCTCACCCCAGAACTCGTTCAGACTGAGACCGATGTAGGTGCAGAACGACTCGATGTACGCGTCATCGCACGCCCCATCCAGACGTCGCGCAATCTCAACACCCTGCTCCCGACTGATTAGACCTGCGCGGATGAGCGCGTTCGCCTCCTCAGTGCCTTGGGAGAACCCGAACTTGAACCACTTGATCATCCCGTTGACGATCGTCCAGTCCTCATCGATCTGGCAGGAGCCGTACAGATCTCCGGTGGCCTCGGGGGTATCGCTGCGCAAGTTGAACCCCTGCAGGAGAGCCGCCGCTGTGTTCTGAGCGAACGACCAATCCGACCAGCCCGGGCCGAGAAACACAGTATTGACCCCGTCTCGCTCGAGCTCTAGGTGAGTCGGGAACCTGTAAAGAGTCGTGCTCCGGCGATCATCCAGCACTTCGTGGAACCAGTCAATATCCCCACCCGCGAGAGTGTTGAGATTCCTGAGGTTGTTAGCATCCCACATGTCCACGCCCAATGAACCCAAGTCTCCGACCTGAAGAGCAGGGTTCTCACCCCACAGGACAAGGTCAATGTGTCGTGCGATCGCTGCCTGCTGAACCCCCGAGAACAACGCCATCTCGGTTGCCTTCTGCCAGTTCCCAAAACGTAGGAAGCCATCTCTCACGAGCTGCCGCGACGTAACCGGCCCCGGCAGGATCGTGAGGCAGTCAAAACCGAGGGCTGCCAGGTTCGACAGGTTCTTGGGACCCACCTCCGCCTGCTGCCTGGGCGGATACCCAATCGACACGAGCAACGGGCGTAGACCAAGTCGATCACGCACCCACAGCGCCTGCCGGTGACTGTCCTTACCACCGCTCACACCAACGATGCAATGCCATCGATGGCGCCGACGATGCCTCACCAGCCGCTCGAGACGTTCCTCCAGTTCGACAAGGCGTTGTTCGAAATCGACGTGGCCCTGCTGCTCTGCGAACGTGCAGGCTTGGCATCGACCCTCAACATCGAAGCGACCGTTCGGGCGAGTATCCGGCACGAGGCAGGTGCTGCAAAAACGCATCAGACAATGAATCTCGCCCGATGCAACCGCAGGGACCATTCGGCAATCATGTGACCCACGGAGCAACGAGCAGAGACGACATATAGAAACTGTATACAGCCCATCAAACTCGGGCCTCACAGGAAGATCTGCGTACGGACCCGGCCGAGTTCTGACCCTCGTTCCACCCATCGACTTCAAGCCCACAAGATCCTTCCCAGAATTCTCACCCGCGTAGTGCACTTCGGACCGCTCAAGTCGAGCGATGTTTGATGGTTGATGAGCTCAAAGCGGACCCCTCCGTGCAACACATCGGTGACCCATCCGTGTCCATGTTGGTGACCTCTCGCATGCCGTGATCGCCCTCGTGGGCCAGACCGTCCACTCAGGCGCCGGTGTAAAAGGCACGGTCATTGTGCGCCACCAACACTCCTGGCGCCACGACCGCCCCCTCCGCGCATCGATCGCTGACCCAAGATAGGCCAGTGACGAGGCACGTCCCGGTAACGCCGCTGCGGTCGAGCACTCCACGAGAGGGCTGGAGCAAATCCTCAACCTCATGCGGCTGAAGAAGGATCCCGAGGGCATCATGCCAAGCAAGTCGACCCCCTTAGACCGAACGAGCGCCTCTCTCCGGCGGGCGCGTCGGATGAATCCTCGGTCGAGCGTAAATTAACGACAGCGAAGAATCCGAGGTACTTGGACCTTGCAACGCAGCTTCTGCATAGTTCTCGCCCGCGCGGATAAGGCCCCGAGGTATCTACGCATCCTCGAGGAGGTCGAGGGTGAGCGGGGTGCCCCTTGCGGTGTTCGCTCGGAAGCGGCGACCTTTGATCTCAGCGAAGAGTGCTGGCCGCAGGCCATCAGCAGGACGAATAGACCGAACATTTGTTTCGGTCACTGGCTCTCCCGCGCTTACGTCCTCAACGACGAAGAGCGACCTCGAGTGTGAACGGCTGGCACGAGCGCTCGGCGCAAGATCATAGGTCACGGTTCCGAGTGCTTGCTCGGTCTCCCGGATGACCGCGACCAATTCCGCGAGTTCCTTTGGTTCAAGCGAGAAAGCCGAGTCGGGTCCGCTCGCGGTGCGATCAAGTGTGAAGTGCTTTTCAATGACCACGGCGCCGAGAGAAACCCCAATTATGGCGGCGGTGTTGCTCATCGTGTGATCCGATAACCCGACGCTAAAACCGAACCGATCGCGCATGTCGGGGAGCGTTCGCATGTTGAGTTCGTCAGGTGGTGTCGGGTAACCCGAGGTGCACTGCAACAGAATTACCTGGTCGTTGCCAACGTCACGGCACGCATCAACAGCCTCCCGGATCTCCGTGTCGGTCGCTATACCCGTTGAGATGATGACCGGCTTGCCCTTGCTTGCTATTAGCGAAACCAGTGGTATATCCACGA
>JAQCBM010000151.1 GCA_027729865.1 Actinomycetota bacterium | reverse complement strand
CAACCCTTTGGCAGACACCAACCTGAGGTATAGTACCAATCAGGAGGCAAAGACGAGCCCATCTGACCTATCGACGGATAGAACGCCGCCGCCTCACTTGAGAGCGGCGGTGAGCTTGTGAACGGAGTCGTAGGTACACTTGCACTTGGGGTGGTCGCCGTGGCACATACCAGAAGGCCCCTTATCATCGACCCATTGCATACAGAAATGGTTGAACTTGCAACGACCAGTAGCATCAAGCGACGAAGGGTTGTGGGGCTTACCGAGGTTCCACGCCACGCATGGCTTCTTGGCGTCTTTGTTGAACTCGCCGTTCCACTTGACCTCCTTGTCGTCGAACTTACCGCCCTCAGGCTGCGGATCCCCTCCGCGGGTACGAAAAAAGGTCTCCACCTTACGACGCGCCGCCACGAGGTAGGTGTCGCCCGAGCCGCGCTGATAAACGTTTGCGAGAGTCAAAGTGCGAGAGCCATCGCGATCAACCGCCTCGACGTACGAACTGAAGAGCCCATAGCACAACTGCCACGTGAGATCGAGCTCAAACTTTCTCGCGTGGACGACGTCGGAGACGAACTGGTGGACAACGAAGAACGAGGTGATGCCTAGAGCCGTCACGATTCTGATGAACAGGTGCAGCATGTAGAAGAACTCCGATTCATTCTTCGGGTGGCGCACCTTCACAGACAGATCAGTCGACGACCCCTTGGATGACGACTCTGAAACAAGCTTGACAGTGCCGGACGCGGCATTCTCGATCACCTGCCCGATCTTGCCCCAAATGTACCAGAAGACGCCCTGGCCTTGCTGGACGATCGTGGACGCGCCGAGCTTCGCGTTCGATGACTTGAGCAACTCGATGGCCGCCGTGATCTTCTGAACAGCGATGGACTCGGTAGCCACCTCAAGACGAGACATCAGCACGAGACCCGCCTCCTCAACGGAGCAGTGACCAGACACGGCCGCACGGACAACAGACGCCGCAGACGCGTACGCACTGGCATCAAAATCGATGGTAGACCCCTGTGACGGGGCGCAAACAATGCCGACGATGGCCTCGACGACCCACTTGTTGAAGACGGCCAAAACCTCAGGCGGAAGCAGACCATGAAGTGTCGGGACCTTGTCCAACGAGCGCTCGGCGATCATCTCTTGGTTCTTGAGCGGTACGATAATCTGAGGGCAGTTCTCCTTCTTGTCGTGCACCGAGTTGAACGGGTCACCACAGATCGGGCAGACCGCCTCGACGAAGGGGACGACATGCATAACAAGACCCGAACAGAGCAAGAGCACGCCGTAGCGAGCGATCGAGACGGGTGAGGCCGAGTGCGAACGAGTGAGTGAGTAGAGCACGAGAGTGAGAACGAAAAGATCCTCGTATAGGCCCGTGTCTACGCAGAGCATCATCATCATCATCATCATCACAACAGAGAGCAGCATCGCGCTCGGAGACGCTTGACACGAGCGCGCAAAAACTCAAAAAGGCAAAGCGCAGGTCAAGGTCTTCAAGAAACGCAACACAGATCAAAACATGCAAACCACACTCGTGCCCCCGCCGTGAGGGATGCCCAACGCTTGTCGTCGGGCTACACTCACCACGGTGGGCCTGGGGCGTGTAATCGAGCAACAAAACCAACCATGAATGCGATACGAGCAGTCTTCATTGGGCACGCCACTACTTGTAGCGCGCACAAGACATGCCCAAGTCGACAGACCGGCGGCCCAATCGAATCACTGCGAGGGCGAGCCCCGCGGGCGCGCCGAGAGGCGCCGCGTGCGCGTGGTGAGGACCACCCCCTCACCTTCAGCATCACCGAGCTGCAGACGCGACAGCTCGTTGTGCACGCGCCACGCGCCCTCGAGGCGAGCTTGTGCGGTAGCACCAGCGGAAACAAGACCCTGGGGGGGCTCGAACGAATCGGGAGCATTCGACCCGCGCACCACACGCCAACCTGGAGGCGGTGACAGGGACCCAGGGACCGCGTGCCGCTCGGCGTCCGCCGTGGTGGGCGGCTCCTCCAGGTTGGCCCCCGGCGCCCGCGGCGTCGACGTGCGCGACCCCAACCCCCGCACCACAGGCCGCTCCTCCGTCTGCTC
The DNA here is from genome assembly GCA_027729865.1 of Actinomycetota bacterium. Taxonomy (GTDB): domain Bacteria; phylum Actinomycetota; class Actinomycetes; order S36-B12; family S36-B12; genus S36-B12. The sequence goes on along the minus strand of JAQCBM010000151.1, from coordinate 3,205 downwards.
CTCCTCGAAGAACACGGGTTCCTGGTCCAGCATGCGAGCCGGGATGTTGTACACGCTCGTCAAGCTGAAACGGTGGTACCGAGTGTGGGCACTCGACAGCCAAAGGCCGTGCGCGACCGTGAGCTCCTCGCCATTTCTCACAATCGACAGGTTGTAGCCGAGCACCCGAAGGCCGTGAAGGCCATAATCTGTATCATCCGGCGAGAACCGTTGGAGCTGCTCCTTGAGGTCCGACATCGCCGCGCGGTACGTGTACGGCCGCACCCGATCACGCGCCAAAAACATCGGCTCCGTAGGCGCCCTCCTGTCTGGAAAGAAAGCCATGAACCGTTCGTACCAAGTAAGGATGCTGAGCACAGAACCCGGCACGTCCCCAACGTAGGCCCAATCGGAGCCACCCTTCTGCGCCTCGCCTTTCTCTTCACCGGCCACACGCGCCGTCGGCCGTTCAACCCGAGGGTCCTGTTTGACAGCCTTGAAGCGCACCGCGAGCACATACTTGACCGTCTCACCAACCTGGGTTGCTTGCAACTTAAAGTCCCGCACCATCCAGTGCCTCTCATCATCCCATGCCTCGGCGCCCGTGAAATTCTTCGGGCAAGGACACTCAGAGCGCGAGAAGGTGAACAGGAGAACAAGCATGAAGAAGACGAACTGTACGGATGCAAAGTCGTCGAGATCGCACTCCTCCGCAATCTTGGTCACGACGGCCAGGGGTAGAGCCCGCCTCGGCTCATGTTGCACCCAAGACCCCACCTTGATCGCCGCCATGAGCATCGAGAACTGCGGGAAATCGTGACGAGGATCCGCCTGACGTTGCAGAATCATCCATTGCGCCAGACCCCAGACGTAGTTCTCAATCGTCGAGTAGACCAGCGAGGTGTCATCGAACATCTTGATAACAAACGCCGAGAGCTTTGCACCGCGCAGCCGGTCCGAGGTTTCGATCACCACCGGCCAGCCGTTCTCTTCGGCCACACCCCGCCAGATCGCCAGCGCCGCGTTGACCGTCCTCATCGATGACGCCGCGAGGCGGTCACCGAGAATCTCGTCCACTCGGCGGCACTGCGCCTCCGAGAGACCCGTGTAGAAATCTGTCGGAGGGCCGCCCGCTGATGGCCAGCCGACCGACCGAACGTGAGGCTCCGACCCCACGGACAGCACGCAACCAAAGATCGAAAGCAAGGTCACCAACCGCAACCCCCCTCGTCCTCCACCACGCACTGCACGTGAGCGACGCAAGCCACTCCTGTCCGAAGCTTGCTCAACAGGCCGATCGGCGCCCTTCTGCCCCTCCCGCACGATCGCCGCACGAGACAGAAGGCCACGCACTGCAGCCTGAATCATCACCACCGCCGCGACCTGACGCTGATACTGCAACATATCACGTCGTGGTCGTGCATGAGCGGCAAGCACCGATCGATCAATCGGTGGCGATTCATCTAGCCGCCGAGTGCGTCCGCCCCCGGAGAGAGGCTGAGCCTCGACACCCTGCTTCCAAAAGCCAGAGACGTACACCAGACGAAGGAACTGCTCGATCCGTCCACGGGACAGATCGTCTGCAAGGAAGTTCTCCTTCGTGCCGAGCCAAAAGAACTTGAGAATGCACTGGAACCGGAGCTGCAGGACGAACAGCCGCTTGAGTAACAAGGTCAGCCGCTCAGCCCGCGACCATCCCTTCCTCGCCGACTTTTGAAACGAGTCATTGTCGACGCCAAACGGCACCCATTTACGATACCACGACGAGCCACGCCGCTCGACTGCGTGTACCACCGTGTCGCCCTCGAGAAAATCGATAGGCTGCCGTGTCGCCCGCTTGCAGTACACGTGCCAATCGTACACGCCATCCTCTGACACGAACCCCCCGCCACAGTACTTGCCCTTGCAGGCATCAGACCGTGTCTCCGGGCCGCGCTCAAAGCGATCGAACGAGAAGAAACCCGAACCCATGTTGAGGCCGAGAACGTCGTGCATGAACCGGAAATCTTGCCGCACTTTGCGATTGGTACGACGCCGGTGCCATGAGAGCTTGAGCCCTGCCATGAGCGCGAAAAGACTGGCTATCAGACAAGCTGCCCCTGGCGGCAATGTCATCACCGCCCGCTGCATCCTGCCTGCCGCCTGCTGCATCTCACGAAGAGAGAGCGTCGGTCTCGTGGAGAACTCAAGCATCAACGCCATGTACGAGCACAGCTTCGACTCGTCGAGGGTGCGAGTGCGTTCAAACGAGTCCCACCAGAACCCGATCATGTACTGAACGTGAGCGGCCTTCTTGTCTTTGATCGTCTTGAATCGTACTCCGAAGTTGCCCTCGGCCCAAGCCTGAAACCTGCCCATCTCGCGCGCGACTGTTGCGCCGAGAGCGCCGATCAAACCGAGGTCATCCACATGCACCGCCAACGGCAGCGTGAGCACCATCTCACTCCTCGCCATCATGCACAGGACCTTCTCGAAGAAGATGTGGAACACCCCTGGGAAACCCCTCGTCCCAAAGTCGCCGTTGAGGTGCACGTAAAGATGGCGCGCAGAGCTCAAGGACGTCGCCTCTGAGAAGAATCGATGGAACATGAACCCCCACACCCACGGTGCGAAGGGCAACATCGGGAAAGCGGCATCAACGTCCGAGACATGCATCACATGACCTAGCCGCAACCAGTACGCAACCTGCTCGTACGAGTGAACCGTGTGTTTGAGGATGCCCATCACCGTCGCCGCGTTCAATCCCGTCTTCGTATGGTCACTCAAGGGCCGGCCTTCGCCCGGCTCCAACGGCTTGCCCACAGCACTCATCGGGAAGAGAATAGCGTCATCAAACACAGCTCGCATGGTCGAGCGCACACGCGCAGACCACACACCTAGATCCAGCGTCTTTCCCGCCTCAACGCGCTTCCTTGTCGCGCGCACCACCGCGTCTTTGAACTCGGTCTCCGCGGGCGGGTAGTTGTGGAAAAGACGATGGCCTATGCCTTGAAGAAGAGATCGATCGAGGCCGGCCTCAAAACCCCATCGCAGACCGTGAGCAACAAACTCCGCGTACTTGGTCTCGACGAAGCCTCGAGCAACTGCCCGCCACATCGTGTTCATGAAATTGTCGTACCGAATGTGGACGCCGGGAAGAGCGCATGCGCCCTCCCTCGCCACCAAATCGGCCATATCGAACATGGGAGCGAAAGTGCCGTCCACATCCGCTGCAGGATCCCAACCC
>JAQCBM010000150.1 GCA_027729865.1 Actinomycetota bacterium | reverse complement strand
GAATGCGTGCACCGCTCGAGGCACCCACGGGGTCCTTGGGGACCCTCGAGCGTCGCAAGTTGATGCTGGCCTGCCTACTACTGCGCGACCCCAAGATTGTGCTGCTCGATGAACCAGCCTCTGGACTGACGGGGTCAGAGATCGACGAAATCGACCTGATCGTGCGCAAACTTGCCCAGGAGTACGGAGTCTCGGTCTTACTTATCGAGCACCGACTCGAACTCTTGGCGATGGTGGCCGCTCGTGTGTTGGTGCTAGATGTTGGTCGCATCATCGCCGAAGGTCCACCCGAACGTGTCTTCTTGGAACCGGAGGTTCGTGCGGCCTACTTCGATGTGCCCGTCGATGCGGCGTCCATGGAGGCCGTGTGATGTCCATTTTGAAAATTGATGGACTATCCGCCGGCTACGGACCGGTCCGAGTGCTCCATGACCTGGACCTGGAGATCAATCCTGGTGAGCGGGTGGGCCTGGTGGGATTGAACGGTCACGGCAAAACCACTTTGTTGAGCACGATCGTTGGACTCACCGGGTGGCAAGACGGATCTATCGAATTCAGGGGCGAGCAGATCGGTGGTCGCCGATCGCACGGAATGGGCCGCACCACTCCCCACATCGTTCGCAAGGGCATCGCTCTAGCGCCGCAAGGCGACGCCATCTTTCCTGGACTCTCGGTGAAGGACAACCTGGATTCGGGGGCTTACTCCGGGGCAACCTGGCGTTCACGGCGTAGGCGTCGGGAACGGATCCTTGAAATCTTTCCACCCTTGGCCAAACTCCTCGGGCAGTCGGCGGGCACGTTGTCGGGTGGTGAGCGACGCATGGTGTCGGTTGGTCGAGCCTTGATGTCGGACGCGACGCTGTATCTGGTGGACGAACCTTCACTGGGCTTGGCACCCAAAATCTCCGTGAATCTCGTCGCTGCACTGTGTGAGATCGACCTGGGTGACGGGGCGATGATCATCGCTGAGCAGAACTTGCCATTGCTCGAAGGGCGAGTGGATCGGGTCCTCGGGATGCATGCAGGAGAGTTGAAGCTCGACGTAGGTGAGGCGCTCGGGGACGTTCCGCCCGCTGCGGGGGTGCACCTGTGATCGAAGTGCTCATCAGCGCGGCCGTTCTTGCGTCGATGTATGGCTTGGTGGCCATTGGAATCTCTTTCACCTGGGCCAGCATCGGCATGCTCAACCTTGCTCAGGGATTCATCTTCACTGCAGGCGGCTACACGGCCTGGCTGTTTGCGCAATATGCCGAGGTCTGGGGCATCACTGGGCCTGCGTTGTCCGTAGGTGTTCTTATTTTGGGTATGGGGGGCTCGGCGATAGCGGGACTCTTGGTTGGCTCCGTTGCGTTTCTGCCCCTTCAGGATCGGGCCAATTTCAGAACGCGAAGCCTGATCGCGACGTTGGCGATCTCACTCATCGGTACTCAACTGTGGCTGATCTTCTTCGGCCCACAGAACAAGCCCCTACCGCCGGTATTCGGCGAGGGTCGGATTGAGATAGGAGCCGGTGGGATTTCGTACCAGCAGTTGGGCACCATCATCGTGGCATCGGGAATGCTTGCAGCGGTTATCTTCTGGATGCGTAGTAGTCGCCACGGACTTCAGATGCGCGCGATGATGATGAACCCGCTCGGAGCAGCGGTGGTGGGCGTGTCGGTTCGAACCACCGGTATGCGCGTTCTGGCGATAAGCGGTGCACTGACGGGATTGTCCTCGGTGTTGCTCGCTCAGATCTTCTTCGTGAGCCCCACGTCCGGAACCCAGCCTCTGGTCACCGGTTTGATCATCTCGCTGGCGGGGGGTTTGGGCTCAATCCCGGGAACAGTGGCGGCCGCGGGGCTGATCGGGTTGGCCGAAGCGCTGACTGCTCGGTACCTCCAACAGTCCCTCGTACCTTTTGTTCTCTTCGGCATCGTTGTGTTGATCCTCATCTTCCGGCCCCGTGGGCTGGGCGGATTGTTGGAGGATGTGCGTGAGTAAAGAACAAAGACTCGTAGGTCGTCGCGCCTATCGCCCACACTGGCCGGTCAACTCACACAAGGTCTTCAAGCGGCGGCGTTGGCCTGGAACCAAGCGCTCGATGCTCAAGCTCTCGGGTCGCTATAACCCCAAGACTCTGCGCCGGGAGATGGTGCTCACGGACAAGAAGCCCCTGTTTTGGTCGGTGGGGCTACTCGCATTGCTCTTGCTTCCGCTGGGTGTTGCTTCTGATCGCTTCTTCACGATGTTCGGAATCATCTGTATCTACGCAGCCATCAACGTCATGTGGACGTTGATCATCGGCACCGCCGGTCTGCAATCGTTCGCGACGTTGGCCACGGTGGGTGTAGGTGCTTATGGTGCGGGCTATCTCAGCGTGACCTATGGCATCCCGTGGCCCGCGATGCTTGTGGTGGGTGCTCTGCTCGGCGGGGTTATGGGGTGGTTGATTAGTTTGCCCGCCCGCCGTCTCGATGGCCTGTACTACGCGCTCTTGACCTTGGGCTTGTCCGAGTTCATGCGCAATTTTGTCACTCAATCCGACGCACTCGGCGGCAAGTTCAACGGTGCTCTGTTTGGGGTTGCCCGGATCGTTCCGTCGGACCTGCTCACTACCCAGTTGGGTCAATCGCTTCTCTACATCACTGCATTCATTGCCCTCTTGATTGCTCTGGCGGTTTTTCGATGGGTCAACGGTGGGCGAACAGGCATCTTGCTTCGCGCTGCGGCCACCAGCAAAGAAGACGAATCCTTCGCGTCAGCGCTGGGCATCGACTTCAATAAGGAACGAACTCGTGTGTTCATCATCGCCTCTGCAATGCTCGGATTCCTCGGCGCTTTTTACGCCACCTACATCGGTGGCACATCCCTGCAAATCTTCAGTCTTGATCTGCTGCTGTTGTTGTTGGCCATGATCGTCATTGGTGGTCTAGGGAGAGCAGAGGGTGCCGTTGTCGGCACTGTCATCGTTGTAGGAATCACTCAATGGTTCACCGAATGGGGACCGTGGCGCATCGTCCTCGTCGGTGCCTTGGCACTCGCATCCGTGCTATTCACCCGAAATGGGCTATTCGGGCTCAAAGAACAGATCCAGGAAATACGTGAACGCCGTCAAGCCCTGCATCGAGCGGCAATTACTGGTCGCTATGCGGAGTACTTACCCCAACAAGCACCAGACATCTTGGACAAGTCACAGATCGTCGGGCGCGTCTACGAGAAGTCACTTCGTGAGCGCCTTCGCTCCTGGATTAACCCGGATTTGATTGCCGAACACGAAGCCAAGCCGATGGGGCAGCACTCGGATCACTTGGAGCGAATGCTGAACTACTTCCGCAAAGCGCCCATCCCCGATAAGTACGCGGTCTACTGTGAAGTGCCATTTGAGTCTTATCGCGTGGTAGCTCTCAGTGGGCTTCCAGGAGTTCCGCCCCGGGTGGTAGATGACAAGGTCTATCCAACTTTGGAACAGGCCTACCACGCAGTATTCCTTCGACGAGTCAACGATCTACGAGCATCCTGATCGGAGTAGAGATGGCAACAGTTGCAATCACCGGTTACACCGACAAGGTCAGTGTGGCTCCAGGCGAAGACATCGAGTTCAAGGTGAGTGTGGATAACGCCGCCAGCGCGCAGGTGGAGATCGTGCGGTTGATCCACGGCGACGAGCACCCGGACGGCCCTGGTTTCATCGAAGAGGTGGTGCCAGCGTCGTGTGCCGGTGAGCAAGCGGTCACAAAGCAGTTCGTGGATGTGGGCAATGCGATCGTGTTCGATGACCCCGAAGGCGCGCTCAACCTCACCGAGCCCTTCACGTTGTGGTCATTCATTAGTCCCACGACCCCTGATAAGGGGCGTCAGGTCATCATGGGCAAGTTCGCCCTGCACGAGACCGCTGGGTACGCATTGGGCATCGACGGCCACGGCCGTTTGGCCTTCTGGGCCGCTGATGGGACGGACTCAGACGAGATCGTCTCGCCTGTTCCGCTCATTCACCACACGTGGTACTTCGTCGCCATCAGTTATAACCCTCGATCCGGGGAAGCCGTCTTAATGCATGAGGCGGTTGTGAATCCCTACAACGGCAGGCTCGGCAAAGTCGCACCCTTCGACCACTATGCGGTTGTTGAGCAAAAACTTCGGGTGAAGCCCAAGGTCGCCAGCTCGCCCTTCATGTGGGGTGCGGCTCAAAATTCCGCCGGCGTTCGAGGCCTATTTCGGGAGTTCTCCTACAACGGAAAGATCGACAGGTCAGGTGTGATCGGCGGAGCTCTTTCGGTGCAGGACCTGAAGGCGTTAGCCGAAGATCCGATGGCCTACCCTCAGGCAATTTCGCGGTGGGATACAACCGAAGGGTATGGACCTGACGGTATCGACGACGTAGTCCGAGATGTGTCCGGAGCCGGACTAGATGGCAGGGGAGTGCAGCGCCCAGTGCGAGCGATGACCGGTTACAACTGGTCGGGCAAGCATGACGATTGGCGTGTTGCGCCAGCGGAGTACGGCGGCATCGCTTTCCACGACGATGCCGTAATGGACTGCGAATGGGACACAACTTTCTCGTGGCAGGTTCCGGCAGGAACTCGCAGTGGGGCTTACGCGGCGCGAGTCACGATTGACGACGCTCAAGACCACATTCCATTCTTTGTGCGACCGAGCGAGCCGACGGCACCGATCCTGTTCTTGATGCCCACCAACTCTTACCTTGCCTATGCAAACGAGATGATCGTGCATCACGTGCCTGTTGGACAGGCCATTGTTTCTCACCCGGCGGTACTCACGGAGGCGGAAGCCGACTACTACCAAGATCCACGATTCGGTCGATCTACCTACGACCATCACACCGATGGCGCCGGGGTTTGCTTCACCTCGTGGCAGCGTCCCATCTTGAATATGCGCCCGAAGTGGCGTTCCTCAGCAATAGGAACGGTTTGGCAATTTCCCCGGGATCTATCCCTTATCGCTTGGCTCGAGAAGAAGGGCTACGCCTACGACGTTGCAACCGATCACGATCTCGACCGCGAAGGTATCGATCTACTCAAGCCTTACTCGGTTGTCCTGACCGGCTCGCACCCGGAGTACTGGACCGAGCAGAGTTTGAACAATCTGGAGGATTACATCTCTGACGGCGGTCGCTTGATCTACCTTGGAAGCAACGGCTTCTACTGGGTCATCTCCTTCCGGGATGGCGAGCCGGAGGTCATGGAGGTTCGCAAAGGCGAAGCCGGCATGCGCGCTTGGCAAGCAGAGCCGGGTGAGTACTACCACCAAACTTCCGCGGAGCGTGGTGGCATCTGGCGCAATCGAGCTCGGCCTCCGCAGAAGC
>JAQCBM010000149.1 GCA_027729865.1 Actinomycetota bacterium | reverse complement strand
CGCAGACGGACTCGAACCGCCGACATCTTCCTTGTAAGGGAAGCGCTCTAGCCAACTGAGCTATGCGCGTTACGACGGCAGGCTTTCGCGGGCGACCACGCGTCGCGCGCGGATTTTGACTCATTCCCTGGCCTCTCCGACATCAGGAGACACCATGGATTTTCACGACTATCTGGATGAGTTTCAGGCCGACTGGGCGCTTGCCCGTCGAGCGGTCTCGACAGGCCGCTACTACCGCCGCTACCTCGAACAACTGGACGCTCACACGGGCGGGGACGTCACGCTTGCGACAGTGAAAGTGTGGCTTGCGGACTCGCCATCTGCGGAGACAGCTCGCGCTCGCGCTCGCGCTGTCCGAGCGTTCGGAAAGTGGGGCGAATCCAACGACGGACCTGACTGGTCATGGTGGCCGAAGGTTCCCCTCGCAGCGACACATCCGACACCTCAGCCGACGGTCACAGAAGACGTCTACAGGGCCGTCAGAGGCCGCTGTACGAGCCTCAGAGACACACTGATCGTTGAGCTGTTGTGGAGTACAGGACTGCGAGCATCGGAACTGGAGCGCCTTACACGCGACGACATCAATCTCACCGACAGATTCGTGGTCGTGCGCACGTCGAAGTCTGGGAAGCCGCGTCTTGCTCCCCTGTCGGATCAGGCCTGTCGACTGATCCGACGGCACCAGGAATCGGGCCGCGAACTGATCGGCATCACTCGGCACGGGATCCGACTTCTGATGCAGCGCTTAGACGCTCCGTCCCCGCACGCGTGGCGACGTGGGTGGGCTGTTCACGCCCTTCGACACGGCGTTAGCCAGGCGTCGGTCCAATCTGCCGCAGGCTGGACGTCACCTGCAATGGCAAGTCGATACACATCGGCGTTATCAGATGAACTTGCAATTTCTGAGTTCAAATCGCTCGCGACATGCGAAGTGGCATTCCCGCGAGTGCCAAAATGACGCCAATGTCGGAGAGCAATGGCACCTCACTTCCCGAGCGAATCGGCGAGTACACGCCGACAGAAAAGATCGGTGAGGGGGGATTCGGTGTCGTCTACGCGGCAACCGCGCCTGACGGCACCGAAGTCGCAATCAAGGTCCTCCGACCCGAACTGAGCAATAACACCGAAGTGCGTGAGCGGCTTCGACGCGAAGCGACCGCGTCGCAAGCCATCACGTCTGATCGTGTTGCTCGACTCCTCGGCCACGACACTGAGGCTGATCGGCCCTACATCGTGATGGAGCGAATTCAGGGCGCCACGCTCACTGACTATGTCGGTGAACGCGGTCCGCTCGCTGGTGCGATGCTGACCAGCGTCGCTGTGGCAATTGCTGAAGCGCTCCGAGACATCCACACCAGCGGGATACTGCACCGAGACCTGAAGCCGAGCAACGTGATGCTCGGCCCAGACGGGATCAAGATCCTCGACTTTGGAATCGCAGCCATCAACGAGGCGGCTGACTTCACGCAAACAGGTGCGGTGCTCGGATCCGCCAGTTGGATGTCACCAGAACAGATCACGGGCACAAGCGTTGACGCATCCTCAGACATCTTTGCGATGGGCCTGGTGCTCGCTTTCGCGGCACTCGGCCGTCACCCCTACGGCGAGGGCCGCCCAGAAGCCCTCATGTACCGCATCGATCAAGGGCAACCCGACCTCGACGCGATCACAGGCCCGCCGCGACGACTCATCGAAGCGATGCTCCGCCGCGACCCGAAGGAACGACCAACTGTCGCCAATGTCATCGACGTCTTGTCAGGGTCCAACTCAAACTCTGATCTCCTCTCCCCGACACCGCCCGCCGAACCGAACACACCAACGCCACAGGTCGACGCAACCCGAGTCATTCCGTCCTATCCGAGCCCGAAGCAGCCTGAACCCGTCAAGTCGAGCCGAAAGGGAAAGAAGATTGCGCTCGCTCTCCTCACACTAGGAGTCCTCGGCGGGGGTGGTCTCGGCGCTGCCATCCTTCTCAGCGCGTCGGGAGAAACACCTAGCCAGCTAGCAACAGACTCGAGCACGACAACAGTGACCTCGACGACAACGCCCCCGACAACGACAGAGAAGGTTGTTGAAGTCGCAACGACCACGACCGAGGCCGAGGTGCGCGTCGCTCGGACAACGACCACCTCGACCACTGTGCCACTGGTGCCCGTCTACAAGCTCTATGAGTTCGAGGGTCGAACGTTTCGATGGAACCCGTGCCAGAACCCAATTTCGATCTACCTGAACAACTCGGACGGCTCACTTAAGAACTCGGAAATAGCAGCAATTGCCCGCTTCCTGAGTGACCAGGCGTACGAACTGAGCCGTATCACGGACCACTCCGTGGTCTACCGAGGACTCACTGACGAACGCACTTCGGATACCTACAAGTTTGGTGAAAAGATTCTGATCCAGATTTCTGACGGCGGCGATGGCCTGCTTCGGGACCAGGAGTATTCAGGCACCGCTATGAGAAGTTACGACCGCGCATCGGGCGGAACATGGGAAGTTGATTCCGTGCAGATTCATATTCTCTCCGACATGTTCCTCGCAGATTCGTATCAAACGCTTTCAACTAAGTCGAAGCACGTGCTCATGTACTACCTTGGACAGGCCTTCGGCCTGGGGGACCTCACGCGCTCGGACTTTCTCGGATTCGGAGTGACGAAAAGCGCACAGATGCTAGGTGAACGGATGAACTGGGACACGGTGAGCGACCTCAGCGGGGCACCGAACGATGGCGAGTGGGGTCTTGGCGACGAACTCGGCATGTACATCGCCCAGATGGGCAGCTGCTTCTAAGCGCCCACGATGACAACCTTCGGGCGGGCCCCAGACAACGACGTCGTCCTTGACGACGACACCGTGTCGAGCCACCACGCCACACTCGAATCCACCCCGCAAGGGCTGTCGCTGACCGATCTGGGAAGCACCAACGGAACGTTCGTCAACGGCACCCGTGTTCAACAGGCCGTCGTCACACAAGGTGACGCTGTTCGGTTGGGCGGAGTCACGTTCGTCGTCTCAAACGGGCGTCTCGAACCGCCGTCAAGGGAGCGCAAACGAAGAAGGACGGCCCCGTTGCTAGTTCTCCTGGCTCTGGTCATCGCAGCAGTCGGCACGATCGCCGTAATTGGGCTCCGAAACCAGGACGACGCGAGGCGCGAATCGGCACAGGCAACCATCGCCTCCGACAGTCAGGAGGACGGCAAATCCGACAGCCCCAGTGCTGCACCCAATGTCGACCTATTTGCAGCGCCGAAAGATCTCGGCATCCTCGTCGATGAGGCCAGCGCGTCAGTCATCTCAATCGACTGCGCAGACGGCTCAGGAAGCGGATGGCCCATCCGAATTGGCAACGACGTACTAATCGTCACCAACCACCACGTCATCGAATACTGCATCAACACCACCGTTCGCTTCTCCAACATCGCCGTCGACGGTCGCGCGAACGTCATCGCATCAGATGCGCCAACAGACCTCGCGGTTCTTCGAACGACAACGAAACTCACACCCCTGGATACGGCGCAGCCACCTCCTGTTGGCGCGTGGCTCATGGTCGTCGGCAACCCCCTCGGACTCGAACGCTCCGTCTCGTACGGCACCCTCAACAACGTCTATGAGGGACTTCTGATCACCGACGCAGCAATCAACCCTGGCAACTCAGGTGGGCCCGTCTTCGATAGTGCGGGCAAGGTCGTAGGCGTTGCCTCAGCGAAGATCTCCGATAACGAGGTCGACCGAGTTGGCATCGTCATCGGCGTCGAGGAACTCTGCGTTGCAGTCCTCGATTGTGACGGCACATTCCCAGGCTGATTTTGCCCCAAGCGGCACTCGCCAAGGACGCCAATCCTCAGGCGTCTTATTCATCTGGCTATTTCCTGACGGAACGACTTGGCCATGTATTTGAAGCGTCATTTTGACCCCGACTCGAATCGGGTGAGAGGTGCCGCGCTCCCTCGGTTTGCAGCCGTGAGATCGCCCGTTAGAGGGGCATCGGCCCGCATGCCCGCAAATCCGTTCAGATTCGCGGCTGCGGGCGACTCCCCGTGAGCAGAGTGGAGTCAGCGCGGACGGCTTATCGGTTCGGTGGGGGGGCTTAATACACACATCCACTCACGGACTGAAATCTCTGTTTTACGCTGCCGCGTATAAGGGGCGGCGGAGCGACTTCAGGAGCGACGTCGCCCCGCGCCCACAAGGGATGGAGGGCCTGGAGCCCTGCGGAAGGCCCGACATCCCGCTCTCACTCCCCTTCGAGCGGGAAGGCCTGAGGCTCGAGTGATCGAAGCCGAGAGGCCTTCCTCAAGACGATGCCTTGAGGAAGGCGGCAGGCGGGGATCGGAAGCCTGACGGCTTCCTTGAGCAATCCACTGACAAGCGACAGCGAGAAAGTGGATTGCGGCCTTTACATCCATCGAGGAAGACGGAAGGCTGAAGAGGATCGGAAGCCTTACGGCTTCCTCTAACGGGACTCCTTTCAAAAACAACCCCCCCCCAACGCATAAATATGCGCTATCCAGATCTGGCTAAGTCCCTTATGGATCGACGGGGGTGGGGGGCCGCACTCCCCCCCGACGGCGACAGGATGAGAACGCATGCTCTCATCCGTGACCTGCACCAACCCACAAGAACAGGTCGAAACGCCAGCATTTGGACAAGAGGGTGAGCGGCAGGACGGCATCCTCCGCTCGCACCAATCAACCGCTACCTAAGTTAGGTGGCTATCACAATCAAGGAGTTGCTATGCCAGAGAACATCATTCAGAAGCATGTCACGTTCTTCGTGACGTTGGTCGAGGCTCTCGGTGCTAAGGACACCGACAAGTTCGACGATCTCACCGAGGCGGGTGCGTATTGCATCAAGCATGATCTCTCGCCGAATGCGTACATCAAGCATGTGTTCGACAACTACACCGACGTTACTGGTTCGGTGAAGACGTTGTCGAATGACATTGGTTGTGCGATTGCGAACATCAAGAAGTGTGGTTCGGTCAAGGACTACGAGAAGTATGTTGACGGTCACAACGACAAGGCGACGCGTCGGGTGTTCTCGCATCAGACGTTCGCGATGAAGTTGGGGACGCGCAAGGTTGCGAAGAAGAAGACCGTGGCGAAGCGTCCTGCGCTGTCGCTCGCTGTCAAGCAGGGCATCATCACTCAGGCTCAGGCTAAGGCTCTTAAGGCGATGGGCTTCTGAACCCTGACCTTGTGTCCCCTGAGATGTCACCGTCCTATGGTAGGACGGTGGCATCGATTGGGCGCACACGGTGTGTGTCCTGTCACAAAGGAGAGAGAAATGGTTATCAAGCGTTTTGATTGGTCGTGGTCGCCTGTTGGTGACATGGCGTTCAGCGGCAAGTG
>JAQCBM010000148.1 GCA_027729865.1 Actinomycetota bacterium | reverse complement strand
GCCGGACTGCCGGTTGACCTGTCGCGCTTCGATCGGGGCAACCGCGTGGTCATTGAAGACGCCGCCCATGCACTCGGCGCGCACACCGCTTATGGTCCAGTCGGCAACTGCGCTCACAGCGACATGTGTTGCTTCTCCACCCATCCGGTGAAGCCGATCACGACCGGTGAGGGTGGCTTAGTGACGACGAACGATGACGAACTCGCCGCTCGGCTCCGTCGATTCCGGTCTCATGGCATCATTCGCCGCTCGGAGCACGGGGAGTGGTTCTACGACATCGCTGAGGTTGGGTTCAACTACCGGATGACGGACATCCAGGCGGCGCTCGGTGCGAGCCAGCTTGGACGCATCGATGAGTTCATCGAGCGACGGAACGAAATCGCGTTGGCCTACCGGCGAGGGTTGTCCGGTCTTCCCATTGAGCTTCCACCGAGTGCTCCTGATGGCGTGCGTCACGGTTACCACCTCTTTCCCATCGCTGTGGAGAACCGCGCGGAGGTCTTCCATGCTCTGCGGGACCGAGGCATCGGCGTCCAGGTGCACTACGTCCCGGTCCACCACCACCCGATCAGCGCTCACATGGGTTTCGGTGTGGGGGATCTTCCCGTGTGTGACGCGTTGTACGAGCGCCTCATCAGCCTGCCAATACATCCTGGCCTGAGTACCGCGCATTTTGATCGGGTGCTAACGGCGATCAGAGCGGCACTTGGGAAGCTTTGAGGGGACCGAATTAGTGGCCGGTGCGAGCCAAGAGATCGGAACAAGTCATGTCGTGCGCTTGCGATCACCTGGCGAGTCTGGGTGGTTAGCGACGGAGCGATTCCAGTGCGTGGGGAACCTCGCTGATCGAGTCGACCGTGAGGTCAGGTTCGAAACCGGGGGCGGGGATTTCCTCCGCCAAGGCACCGCTCAACACCCGGATTGTTGAGCCACCAAGCGAGCGAACGCCGATGAAGTCCTTGCGCGGGTTATCACCGACGTAGACGAGGTCCGCCGCTTCAGCCCGCGTTCTCGCAAGCATCAACTCGAATATTTTAGTTCCGGGCTTCGTCGCATCGCGGCCGTATCGCCCCGTCAAATAGGCGTGTTCGACGAAGGAACGGACACCAAGAGCCTCGACCTTGCGGTTCTGCACATGGTGGTTGCCGTCGGTCACGAGAAAGAGTCGGTACCCCTCGGCTGCGAGAGCCCGAAGGGTGGAACTGGACTCGGTGGGAAGTTTGATCTCGGGCTTGTGTTGCCGATACACCTGAACAAGGGCATCACGTTGCCTCACAGAGAACGCTCCGATCGCCCGGAGCAGATCATCGAACTGACGGCCTCGCCCGTGACGTTCGAGACTGTTCATGAGAATCTCGTATGCCGCTGCCGAGGTTATGGGATGTGCAGCGGCAACGTGGTCTGCGACTGCTCGAAAGCCACTTTCGACATAATCGAGTTCTCGGTACAGGGTGTCGTCGAGGTCGAAGGCGACAATCACAGCCACATCACACGATCGGTCGGGATTCGAACAACCGTGGCGCCCTCCGACCGCGGCGTCAGACGCGGCGGGGCTTCACCGAGCGACTCGAGCAGCATCGCGTCGATAGTTCGAAGTCCATTGAGCCACGCGGCGCTCGACGCGCCACCTACTCGGCTGTTGCACTCAAGCACGTTCAATCGATCACCGTCGTCGAGGATCTGTACGACTGCGTGACCTCGAATCCCGATCGTCAAGGCGACGGCTTGCGCAAGATCTGCGATGTCGGGACGCTTACGGACGGTGGTGATCTGAGATTCACCATGCACCACCTGCGACCGCTCACGCACGAGGACCCCGAGGCACAAGTCTGCTTGGTTGACGTAGAGGTCAGCGCTGAACTCGATACCGCTCACAAAGGGTTGGAAGACGGGCTCAGACATTCCCTCAGCAGCCTTGGCCGCATTGTCCCGAGAGACGTCGACAAGTATTGAGGCACTCCCAGCGCCGTACCGCTCCTTGACGACGAGTCGATCGGCGCATACCGCATGAAGATCCACCGTCGTGGGGATCGCTGCGATTCCAGTCGCAATGAGCGCGTCTGCGAACCCCAGTTTGTCGTTGGCGATAGCGACCGACTCTCCCGATCCAATCGGAATGAAGACCCCAGCTTCGGCGAAGGCATTGCGGTGTCGGGCGAAGAAGTCGAGCTCGCCGTCTCTCGTCGGTATCAACAGTCCGATGCCGCGATCGCGGCACGCAGCAGCAAGCTCGGGTCCATCGACCTCGGCGAGGCGGGGCATCTCCCAGAAGTCGTCAACCTCGAGCCGAGCGACCACCTCCGGATCAACGTCGCCGCCCCACACAGTGCCCTCAATGTTGAGGGCCCGCATCGCGCTTCGTACCGCTCTCGGTATGTGCGCCTTCGTCGACAAACTGGTGACCAGGGTCGAGACGGAGCGAGGTTTGACTACACGCGAGCTTGCCCTTCCTCGCTCGAGGTTCTCGCGTTCATGGCTGACGAGTTGAGCGACGCCGCGTTCCAATTCGGTCGGCGGTGACCAGCTGGTCACCTCACGCAAGCGGTCGAGACTTGCCTCGCTGGCCTCGTAGCTCTCTGCGGGCAGGAGACTGCGCATCTCGAGTGACGGGAAGTGCGCCTGGATGGCGGCAACCACCTCGCGCACAGTGCGCGATCGCCCCGAAGCAAGGTTCACAACACCGGTGGCATCCGAGTCAGCCAATCGAAGCAGCCCGTCGGCGACGTCGGCCGAGTACACGTAGTCAAAGCGGCTCTCCTCGCCGAACACATCAATTGGTTCGCCGCGAACGGCGGCTCTCACCCACCGGCTTACAACGTCGCGGGAACTCGGGCCGTAGACGCGATAGATGCGGGCCGCGATGGCCGAGAATCCAATCATGTCGCTCTGCGATGCGAGCGCGATCTCCTGCTCGTGGAGCAGTTTCGCTGCGCCGCAAACATTTCGTGGTTGGATGCGATCAGTCTCTCGCAGCAGACAAGGTGCGCTGGCGGGCTCTGCAAACAGATAGAGCGACGGGTCATAGATCAGGTAGCTCGATGCAAATACATAGCGCCGCAGGTCGGGTGATCGCATCGCGCCCTGCAAAACCTGGGCGCTTGCAGCCACATTGTTGTGGGCGGAGTCGTGCCAGAACTCCGGCACTTCGACACTGCGCTCAAAAGTGGCAGCGAGGTGGTAAATCGTTGTTGGATCAAATCCAGCCACGGCGTCAGCGCCGTGGACAGCGAGGTCACCCTGGACGAAGTCGACCATCGGATCCATATCGACCGGCTTGGGGAGAACATCGATGACACGGACGTCATCGCCTCGCGCTCGCAATAAGCGGACCAGTTCTGCACCGATCACGCCCGCGCCGCCCGTCACCACAACACGTTGACTCACTGGGACCTCCAGTCCTTGGCCAGCAGACCATGCAGCAGCGCGTCATGGGTGTGCCCGTCTTTCGCGACGTGCTGTCGCAACCGTCCCTCACGCACGAACCCAAAGCACTCCAGGATCCCAATGTGCTCGTCGCGAAAGTCCCAGGTTTCGGTGAAGACTCGATTGAGGCCGAGTTCGTCGAATGCAAAAGCAGCAGTCCAATTGAGGAATCGGCGGAATTCCGCTGCGTAACGTTCGAAAGGCTGGGTCCGCTCGGTGGCCACGAGGAACGACAGTTCAGCGCGACGGCTGACCCACTCAATATTGGTCAGGCCGCCGTAGCTCACGCGCGTGGCGCCAGTCAGCGCGATCACTTGCAGCGATCGAGGCCGGATCTGTTGGTAGCTCGGTTCGACGACTTCGGCGAACCACCGCTGCTGATCCTCAACGGTTAACTCCTCTTGCTGACGCAGCACACTCTGTTGCTCGTTGCGCCACCGCATCAACTCTGGGAGGTCGGACTCGTCAATGGGCCGATAGGTCCGATCGTCGACCTCCCAGGAGCGGTCCAGAAACCATCCGGCAAGGAGTCCCTCGTGAGGAGTCAGGGCGGTGGGATCGTCGGCGGCCATGTTGATTTCAGGAGACATGTCGGTGGGCGACGTCTTTATTGATAGCAGCGATCTCAGGATGTTCAATCAGGAACGACAACACTTCCTCGCCGCGGAGCGACGTCGCATCGATTCCGAGCTCGTCGACAATTCGACGAACGACCTCGAGGTCCGGCCCTTCGTCGACGGTGATGCGTAGCTCGGGATGCCGAGCCCACGACGGGCACACCACTGGGGCACACGTGAACCGTTCGGGATGCCGGTACACAAACAAGGTGACGTGCTCACGTTCGTCGGGGTCGATGGCCTCAATTGCTGCCGCCTCGAGAACTGACCGTCGAACGACTTCGACATCAAGGCCACGTGGATAGCGGCCATCGAGGCTTGTAGAGACGTAGTCAAAGTCGCTCTTACGTCGTGTCTCGATCGCAAGATCGACGATGTCCGGATCGATGAGCGGACAATCCGCCGTGATGCGCACGATCTCATCTGCTTTGGTCCTGATGAGCGCGACTCGGTAGCGATCAAGGACGTCAAGCGGATCACCACGCACGCACTCGATGTCGAGATTTCGGCAGAGTTGTTCGATTGGATCGTCCAGCGGATCATCGCTTGTTGCGACGATCACCTCATCAACATGGTCCGCCAGCTGGCTACGGGTGACGACCCAATCGAGAACCGTCTCCGACCCCAGCGGTTCGAGCGTCTTCCCCGGAAGTCGACTCGAACCCATGCGTGCCTGGGCGATAAGCGCCACAGTCATGACCTCGGACCCCCCAGTCGCCTCGCGGGCGCGTTCGTTCGAGCGTGATGGGCGAACCAGCAGCGCTGATGGGCGGAGCCAGGCGAATGGCCAACTTTCATGCCGTGGGCCCGGAGAGTTTGATCGGTTGTTCGATCGCTAGCATCAGAGTCGACTCCTTGACCGTACCGCCTCTTCCGCGACGAGATCGGTAACGACGCTGAGCCGAAAGAGTAATCGTCTTCGTCACCTAGCCCCGGAGAGCACGGAATGTCTGAGACCGTCATTGCCGACCGCCTTATTGGTCCGGGCCATCCGACGTTCGTCATCGCCGAACTCAGTGCGAATCACAACCACGACCTAGCGCGAGCCCTCGCCTCGATCGACGCAGCGGCCGAAGCCGGGGTCGATGCTGTGAAGTTCCAGACCTACACCGCCGACACGATCACAATTGACTCCGACGCCGAGCCGTTCCAAGTGAGGGGAGGCACGCTGTGGGACGGCCGCACGTTGTATGAACTTTACTCTGAAGCTCACACGCCGTGGGAATGGCACGACGAGCTCTTCGCTCGTGCGAGAGCTCGCGGGCTAGTGGCCTTGTCGACGCCTTTCGATCCGACTGCCGTCGACCTGCTCGAATCCCTCGAGGTACCCGCGTACAAGGTCGCCTCAATGGAGAT
>JAQCBM010000147.1 GCA_027729865.1 Actinomycetota bacterium | reverse complement strand
CGGCCAGGGCCACGCAGGCGTTGGACGCCTGGTGTTCGCCGAAGAAGGGGACGAAGACGTCGTCGTAATCCCCACGCAAACCACGCACGCTGATCACCTGACCGCCAACCGCGATCTCACGCGCGAGCAAACCGAAGTTGGCACCTTCAACGGCGAGAGGGACCTGCAGTTCCTCGGCGCGCGTGCGCAGCACCTCAGATGCCTCGTCGACCTGCACTGCCGAAACGGCAGAACACCCAGGCGCGATGATGCCTGCCTTCTCACCAGCGATCTGACCGATGGTGTCGCCGAGGTACTCCGCGTGATCCATTCCGATCGGGGTGATGACGGCAACCGACGCAGCAGCGACAGATGTTGCATCCCAGGTGCCGCCCATCCCGACTTCGATGACGGCAACATCCACCGGCGCATCTGCGAACGCGGCATAGGCGAGTGCGGTGATCACCTCGAAGTAAGACAAGCGCACCCCGCCGGACTCCACGGAGTTCTTGTCGACCAACTGGATGTATGGCGCAATGTCGGTCCAGGTCTCGAGCAGGCGCTCTTCGGAGATGGGCTCACCGTCCAGGCGAATGCGTTCACGCGCGTCGACCAAGTGCGGGGAGGTGAACAAGCCGGTGCGGAGTCCGTGCGCACGAAGGATCGACTCGATCATCCGCGCAGTGGAGGTCTTGCCGTTGGTGCCCGCTACCTGGATCACCGGGTACGCGCGTTGCGGATCTCCCAGCAATTCCATGACCGAGACGATCCGAGTGAGAGACGGCTCGATGATGGACTCCGGCCAACGCGAGTCCAACTCGGCCCACAAGCGCGCGAGGTCCACGTTCGAAGTCTAGGTAGCGTGCGTTTCGCAGCATGGCTGGTGGCCGTGGGGAGATAGCCGCGAGCACTCCTAGGATGAACCACCATGTCTTCGACCACTCCCACGACGCGTGTGTCGACAACGCCGTCGGTTCCTGACAAGCCGAGTTTGGATGGCGTCGAGGCCACCTGGTCGCAGCGCTGGGAGGACGCAGGCACCTACCGCTTCGATCGCAGCAAGACCCGCGAGCAGGTCTACTCGATCGACACTCCTCCTCCCACTGTGAGTGGCTCGCTTCACGTCGGTCACGTCTTCTCCTACACGCATACCGACTGCATGGCGCGTTACAAGCGGATGCGTGGCTTCGAGGTCTTCTATCCGATGGGCTGGGACGACAACGGCCTGCCTACGGAACGGCGAGTGCAGAACTACTTCGGTGTGCGATGCGATCCATCCCTGCCATACCAGCCCGACTTCGAACCACCGGCCGAGCCGGACCCCAAGAACCAACTGCCGATCAGCCGGCGCAACTTCGTGGAGTTGTGCGAGCGCTTGACCGTCGAGGACGAGAAGGTTTTCGAGGCACTGTGGAAGCGGATGGGTTTGAGCGTTGATTGGACGCAGACCTACCAGACCATCGACCGCAATGCCCAGCGCACGAGTCAGCTCGCGTTCTTGCGCAACCTCGCACGCGGTGAGGCGTATCAGTCGGAAGCACCCACGCTGTGGGACGTCACCTTCCGCACTGCTGTTGCGCAGGCCGAGCTTGAGGACCGCGAGCGCGATGGCGCGTATCACCGCATCGGTTTCCCCAAGACCAGCCAAGACAACACCGATCGCGTATTCATCGAGACCACACGACCCGAACTGCTCGCTGCGTGCGTTGCCCTCGTGGCGCACCCGGACGATGAGCGCTACCAGCCACTGTTCGGCAGCACGGTGCGCACTCCTGCCTTCGATGTAGAGGTTCCGGTTGTTCCACATGAACTCGCCGATCCTGAGAAGGGCTCGGGCATCGCGATGATCTGCACGTTCGGTGACCTCACCGACGTGACGTGGTGGCGCGAACTGCAGTTGCCTACGCGTCCGATCATCGGGTGGGACGGGCGTATTCGAGGTGAAGTGCCCGAGTGGATCACCACAGACGCCGGACGCGGCTACTACGAACGCATCGTGGGTGCTACTGCGCATACCGCCAAGGAGCGCATGGTCGAGATTTTGACCGAGACCGGCCACCTCGAAGGTGAGCCCAAGCCGATCAAGCATCCGGTGAAGTTCTTCGAGAAGGGCGATAAGCCCCTCGAGATCGTCACCACCCGCCAGTGGTACATCACCAATGGCGGACGCGATCCGAAACTGCGCGAGGCACTGCTAGCGCGCGGCAACGAACTCATCTGGCATCCCGAACACATGCGGGTGCGCTACGAGAACTGGGTCGAGGGCCTGAACGGCGATTGGCTGATTTCCCGCCAGCGGTTCTTCGGTGTGCCGATTCCTATCTGGTACCCGCTCGACGCAGACGGCAACCCCGATTACACCGCGCCGATCGTGCCGGCCGAGGATCAACTGCCGATCGATCCGTCAAGCGACGCCCCCGAAGGCTTCACCGAGGATCAACGCGGCAAGCCTGGTGGCTTCATCGGTGATCCGGACGTGATGGACACCTGGGCCACGAGTTCGCTCAGTCCGCAAATCGCCGGTGGCTGGGAACGCGATCCGGATCTGTGGTCCCGGGTGTTTCCGATGGACGTTCGCCCGCAAGCGCACGAGATCATCCGCACCTGGCTGTTCTCCTCAGTGGTCCGCGCGCACCTGGAAGATGACTGCCTGCCGTGGAGTAACGCGGCGATCTCCGGCTGGATCCTCGACCCGGATCGCAAGAAGATGAGCAAGTCCAAGGGCAATGTGGTTACCCCGATGGCTCTGCTGGACGAGTATTCCTCCGACGCAGTGCGCTACTGGGCCGCCTCTGGTCGTCCGGGTACGGACACCGCGTTTGACGTAGGTCAGATGAAGATCGGCCGACGCCTTGCCATCAAGATTCTGAACGCGAGCAAATTCGTGCTGTCCATGGGGGTGGTCACCGATCCCTCAGCCGTTACAAATGCGCTCGATCTGTCGATGCTCGGTGCGCTGCGCGAGGTTGTCCGCCAAGCAACGGACTCGTTCGAGAACTACAACTACGCCCGGGCGCTTGAGTTGGCTGAGACGTTCTTTTGGACGTTCACCGACGATTACGTCGAGTTGGTCAAGGAGCGCGCCTACGGCGGACAGGGTGAGGATGCGGCGAACAGTGCCAAGGCAGCACTGGTGCTGGCGCTGTCGGTGCAACTGCGGTTGTTCGCGCCGTTCCTACCTTTCACCACTGAAGAGGTGTGGTCGTGGATGCACGACAACGATTCCTCGATCCACCGCTCCCCCTGGCCGACCCTGGACGAAATGGCAGTTGCCGAGGGTCACAACGCGAAGGTGCTCGAGCGCACCGGTGCGGCGCTGAGTGGCGTGCGCAAAGCCAAGTCAGATGCGAAGGCCTCGATGAAGGCCGAGGTGACCGAGGCGACAGTCGAGGGAACACCAGCGGATATCGAGGCGGTATCGCAAGCGCGCGCGGACCTCGCGGCCGCGGGCTCGATTGCGGAATTGATCCTGGTTCCAGCGGCGGACGACGCCCCGCTGACAGTCAACGCGGTCCTGGCTCCGCAATCCCCTGCCTAACCTGCGCACCGAAAGGGCAGTCTGCGAGCGTCGAAAGGGCAGTTCACACGCATCGAGTGGGCACCAGTGCCCACTCGATGATCAAAAACTGCCCTTTCGGTAGCGGCAGACTGCCCTTTCGGGGAGGGGGGTTAGGCAGTTTTTTCGCGGCGGGCGGGAGTCTCGCGCACCGTATCGATATCGCGCGGCACGATCGTGGGGTTCACGTTGTCCCGCACCACTTCGCCGGTGATGACCACCTTGGCCACATCCTCGCGGCTGGGGACGTCGTACATCACGTGCAGGAGAACCTCTTCGAGGATCGCCCGCAGTCCGCGAGCACCGGTGCCGCGTAGCAGCGCATGATCGGCGATCTGATCAAGGGCATCCTGGTCGAATTCCAACTCCACGCCGTCGATCTCGAACAGCCGCTGGTACTGCTTGACCAGAGCATTCTTCGGTTCGGTGAGTACCTGAACGAGCGCCTCGCGATCGAGTTGCGTGACAGAGGTGAAGACAGGCAAGCGGCCAATGAATTCCGGAATCATGCCGAACTTGAGCAGATCCTCAGGCATCACATGGGCGAACACATCGGTGATATCACCCTTGTCCTCACGCTCACCGTCGACGAGGTCGTAAGTAAAGCCGAGGTTCTTCTTGCCTAGGCGCTGTTCAACGATCGAATCCAGCCCGGCGAATGCGCCACCGACGATGAACAGCACATTAGTGGTGTCGATCTGAATGAACTCCTGATGCGGATGCTTGCGGCCACCTTGCGGCGGAACCGACGCAACGGTGCCCTCGAGGATCTTCAACAGCGCCTGCTGCACACCTTCGCCCGACACATCGCGCGTGATTGAGGGGTTCTCGCTCTTGCGGGCGACCTTGTCGATCTCGTCGATGTAGATGATGCCGGTCTCCGCGCGCTTCACATCGAAGTCCGCGGCCTGAATCAATTTCAACAGGATGTTCTCGACGTCTTCGCCTACATAGCCAGCTTCAGTGAGGGCGGTGGCGTCCGCAATAGCGAAGGGCACGTTCAGCATTCGAGCCAACGTTTGCGCCAGCAACGTCTTGCCCGAACCGGTGGGGCCGAGCAGCATGATGTTGGACTTAGCGACCTCGACCTGGTCCTCGCGCGGCTTCTCCCGGGCCTCAGCAGCTACCCGCTTGAAGTGGTTATAGACGGCAACCGAGAGTGACTTCTTCGCGGTGTCTTGGCCGATGACGTACTGGTCGAGGAAGTCGTAGATTTCTTTGGGCTTGGGCAGTTCACCGACCGGAGTTTCGACCGACTCGTTGAGCTCCTCTTCGATGATCTCGTTACACAGGTCGATGCACTCGTCACAAATGTAAACGCCAGGACCGGCAATTAGCTTCTTGACCTGCTTTTGGCTCTTACCGCAGAAGGAACACTTCAGCAGATCGCCGCTCTCACCAATCCGAGCCACGGGTGCCCCTTTCCACGACAGCTACCCACACAGGGCAACGGCCCCGACTCCGGTGGCGGGGCACTCGTAGGACCGTACCCCGATTTGCCCGATGATGCTCAGATTTCCGCGCGCCACGACGAAGCGAAGTCTCAAGCCTTGCTCGAGAGTGCGAACGAAGTGAAACCGGTGTGGTCAGGCCTTGCGGGAACTGATCACCTGATCGATGATCCCGTACTCCTTGGCCATGTCAGCGGTGAGGATTTTGTCGCGCTCGATGTCGAGCTCGATTTGTTCCTCGGAGCGTCCGGTGTGCAAGGAGAGGATGCCTTCCATCTCTTTGCGCATCCGCAGGATCTCGTTCGCCTGGATCTCGATATCCGAGCCCTGGCCCCCACCTTCGGTGTACGGCTGGTGGATCAAGACACGTGCGTGCGGCAGCGCAAAGCGCTTACCCGGTGTTCCTGCCGCGAGCAGAACCGCG
>JAQCBM010000146.1 GCA_027729865.1 Actinomycetota bacterium | reverse complement strand
GACCTCGATGCCCACCTGCACTACCGACTCGTGGACGTCTCGAGCATCAAGGAGATCACCAAGCGCTGGTACCCCCGTGCGTTCTTCGCGACTCCAGAGAAGTCCGGCAACCACCGCGCCCTTGGTGACATCAAGGATTCCATCGCCGAGCTCCGCTACTACCGCGACGCCGTCTTCGTTCCGCACCCCGGTCCCGACACCGCCACGGCCCAGGCACTCGGGCAGGAGCATGCCGTCGAGACCCCGAGCGACTCCGCGGTCGAGACCACCTGAACTCTCCGCTAGACTTTCGCTTCGCGCTTCCGGGCAACCGAGCGGCGCAATGGTGGGTGTAGCTCAGCTGGTAGAGCGCTGCGTTGTGGTCGCAGATGTCGCGGGTTCAAGTCCCGTCACTCACCCCATTGATGGGGCATGTCACCCGAAGGCAGGTGGGCCGGATCCCTCGTCTTCAACGCTCAACAAGAGGGTCGCGGTATCGGAATCGACAGTGACGTCGTTCCACGCGTGGCTCGCCACGCCGTGCACATTGGCGTTGGTGATCGCAGCACCAACAACCTCGCTGGAAGCCTATGCGAGGTAGTCGTTCGCGTTCAAAGTACCTGCGGTGCGAACATCCCGAAGGTGCGTTCTTCAGTTCACTCTTCTTAGACTCTGATTCGGTCACTGTGCGCATGCAGCCTGAGAGATGCTCCACGAACATGACACCCAATGCCTACGACACACTCATCGCCACCGTGTGACGTCCGCGTCGCCGTACCTGCCCGCCTCAGATCTCCCGTGCTGACAGACAACACCGTGTTTGACAGGATCCCGGCAGGAGAGCCCCCGTCAACTATCGGGAGTTGCCCTGTCCGAATGCCTCGTAGGACCGCACCACGTTCGCGTGCCAGACCTTGTTGACCGAGTCGAGACGGTCAGCCACCTTGGCTGAAGCCCCGCCCGTGCTGCGGGAAACTGCACTGAAGATCTCAGTCTGGACGATTGCCAAGCCGCGCTGGGTGGTGTCCAGTTGAGTGACCAGGTCCTTGTCTCCCTGAGAGTAGGTAAGAAGTGCGGTAAGCCCCGTCGTCGTACTGTCCGTGAAGTCCGATCCGGACGAGGCTGACACTGAGACCCCTTCATCCGTGGTGACGGTTGGAGAGTCCGAACATGGGGCCTTGCGCAACGCGGCGAGAGCGGCATCCGCCTTCGCCTTGGTCGCGTACTGGTAGATCGTGACGGTGCCCATCAGGTCAGGGGTAACGGCATAGGCCACCAAGCCGAAACTCCGAGCAGGAGGGAGGTTCACGTCTCCCTTGGCGTTCCAGCACACCGTTGGTCGGGTCTCCTTGGCTCCCTTCCCAGAGGAGTAAAAGTTCTGTGTCCACGAGCCGAGGCTCTTGGGCATCTGAGCCCGAAGGACTGTTTGCTCCAGCTCGGCGCTGTCAAGCTTGATGTAGTCATCTGCGCGCGCAGGGGACGCAAGGCTAGTGAACAGGACACTTGCGACTGCGACAACGGCGAGCGAAAGGGTGCGCCTTTTCATGAACGCAACGTACCTTCGTCGCATCGAGCTGGAATCCCTATGGACGGGAAATGCACCACTTCATCGTGCGCACAAGTCGCGACATTGGTCCCCCTTGTTACTCACCCGATCGGGAGCACCTGGTCAGTCTCTGGAGTAACGTGCTATTCCACGAGCCAGCTCACAAACATCAGCACCTTCAACGACGGCTACCCGTTCCTCACTCCATCGGCCGAAGTATCCGCATAGTTGTGAGCCCCGGTGGTGACTCGATAACCGTACGCATGATCTCGGAAGGTTCTGCCACAGGCTCGACCACGCCAGGACTTGGTTTGCGAGACCTGCAAGCCCGTGGAGCCATCATCCGCCTCGACCCAGACGATGGTTCCACGACCGTGACGGCCACCCTCTCAGAGTGATGTCACATTTCCCGTCTACGACGGCTTACTCTGAAAATCGTCATGTGATATTACCTCGATGCACCCAATCCGGAAGCGCATGCGGGCGTCCGTGCGCCGCTCGCGTGCGGTGCGAGTTATTGCTGCCTCAACGGCCACGCTTCTGCTTTTCGCTCCCCTAGTGCCGGCCCACGCTGCGGAATCCTCCGAGGCCAGCCCGGTGACGCCAACCTCGGAAGTCACCGATTCCGACGTGATCGACACGTGGCAGATGCCCGCCGAAATTCCAAAGTTGTGTGCACCGATTGAACTTGACCCATCGCAATCCGCGTCTCCGAGCCCGTCGCCGAGTGTGTCTCCGAGTGTGTCTCCGAGCCCATCGGAAAGTGCATCGCCGATGCCGTCGTCGAGCCCATCAGCATCACCCACTGCGTCGGCTTCCGCGTCAGAGACCGCCTCGGAAAGTGTCACCCCACCAGTTGATGCAAGTGCAGATACAAGTTCTGACCTCACTGTCTCGTTGTCAACGCGCACAGGAACTCTTGAACCGAGTGCACCTGTTGACCCGCCTGCATCACCATCACCTGAGCCGTCGAGCAGCGCAACCGCATCGGATAGTGCCTCACCTGTAGCCAGCCCAAGCCCATCACCCACCCCAAGTGGGTCGGTGAGCCCGAGCGCCACCCCAACTGCAAGCCCGAGCGCCACCCCAAGCGCGTCTGCGTCCCCTTTGGTGGTGGAGTGTGTTGCTCGGGTGCGAGAGTTGTCAGCATCTGCGGGCATCAATGAGGTGCTGCTGTCATGGGCAAATCCTCAGGACCCAGCTCCTGAGGGTGTGTATGTGGAGGTGGTGGGTCCGCAGTCTCAGGTGATCGCGATCCCGGGTGCGGTGAGCGAAGCGACGGTTAGTGGCCTGCTCAACGGCGTGACCTACTCGTTCCGGGTGACTCCTGCGACCCGGCATGGCGCCGCGGAGCCCTCAGGCATTGTGAATGCGACTCCGACCACGGGCGCTGAAGGCGTGGTGGCGGGTGTGATTGTGGAGTTCGCTGAAACTGTCCAGATCAGTGAGGGCGCACAGTCCGTGCCCGGTGATGACCGCATCAATACTGTGGATTTGTCGGTGGCGGAAAAGGTGACCGACGACGTATTGGTGGAGTTCAGCGAACCCGTGGATTTGGACACCGCGGAGCAGATCGCTTCGGATCTTGCGGCCGATGAGCTCGTGCAGTGGGCCGAACCGGATCAATTCTTCTTCACCTCCAGCGATTCCATCGTTCAACCCGTTTCGATTCCCACGGACACCGACTACGCAACGAATCAATGGAATCTTTGGGACGACTACGGCATCGGTGTCGGCTCGAGCTCCACTGCAATGACGGACGCATGGGCGGGTGCACGTGGTGAGGGCACCACGGTTGCTGTTATCGACACTGGAATCACCCCTCACCCGGATCTGGATGCGCGAATCGTGAGTGGCTACGACTTCGTGTCGGACCCTGGTCTGCTCAGCGCGAGCCGCCAACCGAATGCGCCGCCCGTGCCGTTCGACGGCGACTATGTCGATGAGGGAACCTTCGGGCCCCGAGGACGCGACTCCAATCCTGCGGATCCAGGTGATTGGCGGGAGGTCACTCCCACTCGAACATCTTCCTGGCCCGGGACCAAGATGGCTGGACTGATCGCGGCGGAGGCGAATGACATCGGCATCGTTGGAGTCGCACCCGGGGCGCGCATTCAGCCGGTCCGCGCTCTGTCCTGGCGGGGTGGTCTGCTCAGCGACATCGCCGCCTCCATCACCTGGGCCAGTGGCGGAACGATCGACGATGCACCGGCGAACGCGACGCCTTCAAAGGTCATCAACATGTCGTTCTCCGTCGAGACGACTTGCCCGACGACTTTGCAGGATGCAATCGACGGAGCGCTCGAACGCGGCAGCATTCTCGTCGCCGCCGCAGGCAATGCATCGGATGACGCTGCGAAATACGCGCCAGGAAACTGCAATGGCGTGATCACCGTTGGTGCGACCAATCGCGATGGCACTCGCGCCAACTACTCGAACTATGGATCCGCAATCGACATGTCGGCCCCTGGCGGCGAGGCGAGCCTGCCCGTCACTACAACGAGTGACTCAGGGACCACTTCGCCTGAAGCACACTCAACGTCGGGCGACTACGGCACATCTGTTGCTGCTGCACACGTCTCCGGGGCAGCCGCCATTCTCGCCAGCAGAAGTAGTTCCCTGACGCCGAGTGAAGCATTCACTCGACTCACCGGGAATGAGTTCACGAAGGCCTTCGCCAACCCGACCTGTGACCCCGTGCACCCGGACTACGCGTGCGGCACCGGCATCCTGTCCCTATCTGAGACGCTGGCTCAGACTGCCGCGTACTCAACTGACACGGACACGTCTCTACGGCTCGAGTTTGACAATGCAACGAGCACCCGCCGTTATGCAACAGCCAGTTCCAGCGCCTTCGCCTTGGGCAGTTCCTGGACCGTTGAAGCTTGGGTGCGACCAACAGTCAACTCCCGCACAGCATTCGGCAATGCCTTCACATCCACCAGTAAGGCGAGTTTTTGTGCACTCCGGTCTGCCCCGACGTGGTGGGTGTGTACGGGTAGCAGTGGGGAGGTTGTCGACACTGGCGTCGCGTCACCGGCTGATGAGTGGCAACACATCGCCATGACTCAGAGTGGCAGCGCTACAACGTTCTACGTCAACGGTCAGGTGGCCTTCACCACCACATCCTCAGCCCCAGCGTTGGGAAACGGTCTCTATCTTGGGTGCGCCTGGTGGGCCGCAGCAAGTCCCCCGAGATGCATGAACTTCTGGGATGGCGAAATCGACGAGTTCCGCATCTACTCGTCCGTGCTCACACAATCGCAGATCGTCACTGACATGCACACGCACGGCATGAACGCCGGTGTCTCCAGCGCAAACCATGTCGCCTACTACGACTTCAACTACACCGAAGCAACTGCCACGACAATCGAAAATCTCGTTTCGGGCGCAGCAAGTAGCACGGACTTGACCGCTTACGGCAGCCCGACCTACAACGATGTTGCATCGTCGTCCACATCCGGAAGCACCACCACCTGGACATTTGACCGCTCCTACCTCACTGCTGGCGGCGGCTGGACCGTTCCAGCAGCCGCTGTGACCTCGAATGCCTTGATCGTTGGTGGTGGAGGCGGTGGTGGGCGCGCAACCGGCGGCGGAGGTGGTGGCGGTGGTGTCCTCAGTTATTCGGCAGGCAACGCACCGATCACCGCGGGCTCGACAGTGGGCGTAACGGTGGGCATGGGTGGCCTCGGCGGGTCAGCCAACATCGCTACAGCGTCTGCTGGCCAGGCTTCAGTCCTGGCCGCCGTATCAGCGGGAGGCGGTGGGTACGGGGGAGCGTCCAATGCTGCCGGAGGAGCCGCCCCGACCGGCTCCACTCAACGCGGGTCAGGCGGTGGCGCCGGCACCAACAACAGCGGGAATCTTGCGGGCGGCAGCGGCACCTACCCCGGTGGCTCGTCTATCGAGATGCTCCTTCGAG
>JAQCBM010000145.1 GCA_027729865.1 Actinomycetota bacterium | reverse complement strand
CTCGTCTGGAACCTAAGTGTTCGCCGCAACGCGCATTACGGGAATACCGCGATTACGACGGCTTCCCGCGATGAATGGCAGCATCACCAGTCCCGCAATACCGCCAACGAGCATGGTGGCCGCCAACTCAATCACTACCGGAGAGTGCAGAGCGACGAGTAGGGCAGAGACACTTGCACCAAAGGCCATGCCGACGAGCCCAACGAGAGCCGCCGCTGATCCCGCACTATTCGGAAACGGGTCAAGCGCCAGTGCTGTTCCGTTCGCACTTACGACGGCAACAGTCAGCATCGCCACTCCAACAGTAAGTACAAAAACAATCAGGCGCGGACCGCCCAACCCCGAGGCGAAGAGACCCGCGGCCGAAACGACCTGAAGAACTACTGCACCCATGATGAGGCGCTGAATGGAGAAGTTCCGAAGAAGCCGACGGTTGATCGGGGCGCCAATGGCAAAACACAGCGAAAGAAAGCCAAACAGGATGGCGAACATCAGTTCATCCAAGCCAAAGTAATCCATAAGGATTGCTGGCGCTGTAGAAATGAAGCCGAAGAGCGTTACGTACGAGAAGCCGATCAGAAGAGCTGGGGCAAGGAACCGTGAATCCTTGCTCAAGGAGGCATACGTTCGAATCGCCAACACAATCCCATGGTCATTGCGCCTATTGGCCGCGTGAGTCTCCGGCAGCCCTGCACTGATTGCGATACAGCCGATTCCGAACATCGACAAGAAATAGAAGAGAGTTCTCCACCCACCAAACTCAAGCAGCACGGCGCCCAAGGTGGGGGCAAGAACTGGTGCGAGACCAAAGACCATGACAACGATTGAAAGCGCCTTGGCAAGTTCCCGACCCTGGTACAGATCCCGAACTATCGCTCGAGCGATTACCACGCCAGCCGCTCCACCAAGTGACTGAAGAAAGCGAAATCCCAAGAGTGTTTGAAAGGTTGGGGCGAGAGCACACGCCACGGAGGCCACCGTGAAGAGTACGAGTCCACCAACGAGTGGTTTCTTGCGGCCGTAGCGATCCGACAGTGGTCCGTAGAGAAGCTGGCCAACGCCCATACCGATCATGGAGGTGGTTAGCGTCAAAGGAACGGTTGTCACCGGCACGCCAAGATCGACGGCGACGTCGGGGAAGGCCGGGAGATACAAGTCGATGGCCATTGGCCCGAACGTGGTGAGCACTCCCAAGATGATCAGCGACAGTGCACGCCCGCGACCCACGGTCAACGACTCGATCAGCACCGCCTTACCGTAGAGCACGCCCCTTCACAGCAAGCGTGTCAGCAAGTACCTCTAAGCAAATGCAGACGGAAGTCAGGGGACTCTTGCTCAAATTCATGCCTCTATACGGGAGGACCGTGTGGACACCATCACTGTCAGGTCGGACCAAATCGCTTGGGTGATCACCGTCGAAGCATGTTCGGTACTCATGCGGGAAGTCAGGAGACTCCTTGATCGTTCAATCACCGCACGGCACGAGCATGCACTTCACAACTATCACGTGACCAGGAATCTCCTGATTTCCGCAACCCAATCTGCGTGCTCACACACCGGTTAATTCCTGCAACTTGTGAACTGTCGCTAACGCTCTCGGTGATTGAGACTCAACTCGAAAATGGGGCTTCACTCGATGATCGTCCTTCGAGGTCCAGAGCCCCAGGCGAGGTAATTCCAAAACCAATCAGCGATGACCGAAACCCGATTTCGCCCACCTGCCAAGTAGGCAACATGCAGCGCCAACCACGCTAGCCAGGCAAAAGTTCCGTGCATGCGTAAACCACCCGGTACTTCTACGACCGCCATACGTCGACCGATCGTTGCCATCTGCCCCTTGTCTTTGTACCGAAACGGCTGATCCGAATCGCCCAGTATCGATGAAGCCACGTACCTGCCTTGCTGCAAGGCAACCGACGCGACCATGGGCAGCGCTTGTTCGCTTGTGGCCTGTGTGTGAGCCATGTCCCCGACAACCCAAACGTTGTCCGTCAGGCGCAGACACTCATCAACCTTGAGCCGATTCAAACGATCAGCATCGCCTAGAACTCTCCAGCGCTCCTCCGCGGCAACCCCTGCTGCCCAAATCGTTGTGCCAGCCGACAGAATTCGACCAGTCTTGAGGTGGCTATCCGTGGGGTACATGCGGTCGACAGCTGAGTCAAGGACGACTTCCACTCCCAGCTTGGACAGAGCACGACCGGCTCGCTCGCTGGACTTTGGCGAAAAAGATGGCAGAAGGCGGGGTCCGGCTTCAACCAAGGTGACGCTGGCGTATTGCGCTATCTGAGGAAACTCGTGTGCCATCTGCTTTTGCAGTTCCGCGATCGCACCAGCAACCTCAACGCCGGTCGGACCTCCACCAACGACGACGACCTGGAGGTCCTCCCGAGCTTGCTCGCCTTCTTGGACACGCTCGTAGGTCCCCAAGAGGCGATGCTTAAT
Source organism: Actinomycetota bacterium (assembly GCA_027729865.1). Classification (GTDB taxonomy): domain Bacteria; phylum Actinomycetota; class Actinomycetes; order S36-B12; family S36-B12; genus S36-B12. Next base: position 3,036 of record JAQCBM010000145.1, on the reverse strand, counting down.
CGCCCGAGCCTGATAGATGTCCTTCATCTGAAGCGCGTTCTCGTCCACACCGGGGATCTTGAATGAGTTTCCTACGCTCCCCATTGCCAGTACGAGTTTGTCCCACTCCACCTCTTGCCCCGACGACAGCCTGACCGAAGTCCCCGACAAGTCGATACGTACCACTTCCCCACGTATGAAGTGGATTCCGGGGATCGCCGCGCGCACCGGATAGGCGATGTCATCCTCAGGCAGACCACCTGTGGCTACCTGATAAAGCAGGGGAGAAAAAAGTTGATATGGGTGCTTGTCAATCAGTGTTACGGCTACCTGAGGATCTCTGCTCAACGCGCGGGCACATGCGAGGCCCGCAAAGCCTGCTCCCACCACAACAACGCGAACTGCAGAGACGTCGGTCACTGCAGGGACACTACGGGGTAGCGGAGCAAGCCGCCTTCTGGCGACTGAGCAGGGATCAATCGCGAAAGCCTGTCGTCACTGAGCATTACTGCGTCGCGACTAGCGTCTCTATCGACGTGCCGGTCGCCACGTAGGCCACCTCGTCCGCTGATGCGAAGGCTTCGACACGGCTCGCCCTGCCCACCGCAGTCCAGTTGTCACCGTCCGCACTGCGGTGAACACTGCCGTCGCCATCCAGTCGCCACAGCGCACTTCCACTCGGCGACGCTGAGACGAGGACCCCAGGAACACCCAGTTGATCGACACCCTCTTGGCCGGGGGCCCACGTGATCAGCCCACGATCGGGTGTACCTAGCCACACCCGATCATCGAACCAGGCCACAGAGGTGGGCGTCACAAGAGGACCCGCTTGCCAGGTGGTGCCTCCATCGCTCGACCACTGCAACGGCCCGCGGGTGTCCCAACCCACGATCTCGTTCCCTCGAACAGCGAGGCCGTGGAAGTCGACTTGCCCCAGCAGACTCACGGACTGCCAAGTCTGACCGCCGTCGTCGCTTGTGATGAGCCCCAGCGGATTGGGATGCGTAGAACCCGGACCAGGATGTCCGCTAGCAACCAAGGTGGCGTCAGCCGCACCCGCGAATCCCATGAAGTCGTCACGTGATTCGCCCACTCGTTCGGACGCACCCGATTCCGGGTCAACGCGATGCACTCCATCGTGTGTACCAAGCAAAAGCCCATCACCGTCGACAACAACGCCATGCACGTGACTCAACGACGGAGAGATCTCGACGAGAGCGGCAGTGCTCTCGCCAGAGAGGAATGCTCGCAACTGAACGATTTCCTTCTCTTGGGTAACGATGATCTCCCGGGCTAGGGCAGCCACCGCCGGATGCGAACCACGCGCCACGACATCTTCTGCCATGGTCACAGCTCCTTCATGATGCTCGATCATGTACTGAGCGAACATCGCATCAAAGGTGGGCCCCTGAGCCGAAGCCAGAGCATCTAGTTGTGCATCCGACAGCATTCCCTGCATTCCATGCGAACCGTGCGACATCATCGCGTCGTCGCCCGACATACGCGGCACACCCCATTGGTCTAGCCATGAAGCCATCAGTTCAATTTCAGGGTCCTGCGCTGCCTTGATTTCACCAGCCAATGCGAGCAATTGAGCATCCTCGGCCCGATCAACTGCAAGGTCGGCCATCACTACAGCTTGTTCATGATGGGGAATCATCATTTGGGCAAACATGACGTCTTCAGGGTTTGCTCCCTCGGACACGTCGGTGACATCTGTACCAATTGAAGCTTGGCTGGGGCCACCGTCGTCGCTTCCACATGCGGTGACAGACAAGACCACAGCACACGCAACACTCACGAAACTCACGATCGTTCTTGACCTACGAATACTCATAGTCGCTCCTGTTGATAGTCGAATTCGGGCGGAGTTCCTCAACGAAAATCACTCGTTGAGGAACTCGTTACGTTCGACTTATCGACAGGACATGAAGGTCAGGCGGGTCATCAAAACGAGAAGTGACTGCCCAGTCTTGGTGCACGCGCTGCACGTCTCGCCGTCGAGCGAGAACCCCACCGACGGCGCGAAAAACCACACCCACCGCAACGAGCAGCGCTAAGCAGACAAGCCCTGGCGTCAGGCCATCAACGGAGGCATCACCCGAACTGGGGTTCCCCTGCGATGAATCCAGTGAACTTCCCGGTTCCACGACGTGAACGACGGCATGGTGCGCAACTGGCTCACTGCAATCCGAAGTGGTGAGGTGATGCATACCAACCAAGGCAAGCGCCACCGTGGCGGCGAGCGCAATCCGCTGCCACAGAGGGCTTTTGCGACCGGCCACGCTCACCTTTCCATTGTCACATGACACACCAGAGTCGGCTTGTGGGAGCCAGCTAGGGCACGCGGTGTCGAGTCCGGGCGGCGAAGGCCAACTTCAGGATCCGATAGCGGTGCGGACGATACGGGTCAAGGAGCTCCAACATGCGTTCGTCCGTAGCTCGGCGATCCCCCGCCAATGTCGATGCCAGAAGTGACGGTATCCCCGAATCACCCACGATGACGGTGTCGGGATCACCCCACGTGAACGCACTGAGGCAACTGAAGGTCCACAGACCCAGGCCATCGATTGACAGAAGGGGGCGGCGAGCCTCTTCCACGGGTCCGTCCACAAAGCTCTGGAGCCGCTTTGCCACGATCGCCACATTGATCAAGGCCTGAGCACGGTGCGCATCGATCCCGTAGCGACGCAGTTCCGTGGGATGACTGCGAGCAACCCGCTGTGGATCCGGTGGTGCCCACAGGTCATCGACTCCGCTCACGCGTGTGCCCATGTCAAGCACAAGACGCCGCCACTGGGCGGCCGCATCGCGCCGGTGCACACGCTGTTGCACGATCGTCCAGGCTGCGTCGTGCCAGAGCGTGCCGGTTCGAGCCACTCGATCACCTCGAAGGCGGGCCCACAACTGTGCAACCACTCCATCGGCCGGATCGAACGAACTCGCATCATCGTCAGCACCCACCAGGGACGCGCCTCGATTCACGAGCCACGATCCGCCGGCGTCGTAGCCCGTCAGCAATACCTCTTCACGATCGCTCAACCACTCCACACCGAT
>JAQCBM010000144.1 GCA_027729865.1 Actinomycetota bacterium | reverse complement strand
GTCTGCCACAGTCTCGGTCGCTTTCGCGAGGAGCTCGACCGAGGACTTCACCGCCGGATCGTTCATCACCGCGTGGTGCGTGGCACCTGCGCCGATCGTCACCTTGTCTCCGCTGGCGTCGATGCTCTTGATCTCGTCGATTGCCGAGCAATCGACGATCAACTCAGGTGCATTGAGGCGCTGGCGGAGTACCGGCAGGAGCGACTGCCCACCACCGAGGATCTTGGCGTCATCGCTGCTCGCAAGAGCCGCGAGTGCCTCATCGACGGTAGTGACTCGCTTGTAGTCGAATGCTGCGGGAATCATGCCTGGCCTCCCTTCGCGGCTTGGATCGTCTTCCAGACGGTCATCGGAGTTGCCGGCATCGCGACGTCGGTGACACCCATGGGGCGCAGGGCGTCGACGATTCCGTTGATGATCGCCGGAGTGGATGCGATGGCACCGGCCTCGCCCACGCCCTTGGTGCCCAACGGGTGGGTTGTCGAGGGCGTGGTGGTGGTGCCGGTGATGAACGACGGTAGATCCGGTGCTGCTGGGATCAAGTACGTGGACAGGTTCGCGTTCAACGGCAGACCGTCCTCGTCGTAGAACGCTCCTTCGTACAGCGCCTGCCCGATGCCCTGGGCGAGCCCGCCGTGCACCTGACCTTCGACGATCATCGGGTTGACCTGGTTGCCAACGTCGTCCACGCAGACGTACTTGCGCAGCGTGACCTTGCCGGTCTCGGTATCGACCTCCATGGCCGCCAAGTGCGTGCCATGTGGGTAGGAGAAGTCCTCCGGGTCCACCGTGGCCTCACCCTGCAGCGTCGGCTCGACGCCGTCGGGCAGGTTGTGTGCGGTGAATGCCTCGAAGGCAACCGCACCGATGGCCTGCGACTTCTCCGGATCACCCTTGACCTTGAACTCGCCGTTCACGAACTCGAGGTCGCCGGGGGAGCACTCGAGTTGGTGCGCAGCGATAACACGCGCCTTCTCGATGAGGTTGTCCGCTGCCTTCTTGATGGCCTGACCACCGACGGCGAGCGAACGCGAACCGTAGGTGTCCATGCCGTAAGGCGCGCGGCCCGTATCTCCATGCACCACCTCGATGTCCTCGACCGGAATGCCCAGGATGCTGGCCGCGATCTGGCTCCACGCCGTCTCGTGGCCCTGGCCGTGAGGCGAGGTACCCGTGATGAGTTCGACCTTGCCGGTAGGCAGCATGCGGATAGTTGCGTGCTCCCAACCGCCGGCCACGTACTTCAGCGCACCCAGGGTGCGAGAAGGTGCGAGGCCGCACATCTCGGTGAAGGTCGAGATACCGATGCCCAGTTGCACTGGATCACCGGACTCCCGACGACGCTTTTGCTCGGCGCGCAGTTCGTCCATGCCGAACAGGTCCACCGCCTTGGCGGTGGCTGCTTCGTAGTTGCCGGTGTCGTAGGTGAGGCCGGCAACGGTTGTGTACGGGAACTCCTCGTGCTTGATCCAGTTCTTCTCGCGAAGTTCCATCGGATCCATGTCGAGTTCGGCGGCGAGTTCATCGACGATGCGCTCGATCGCGTACGTGGCTTCCGGGCGTCCGGCGCCGCGGTAGGCGTCGGTGGGCGTGGTGTTCGTGAACACGCCCGTGCACTTGAAGTCGTAGGCGTCCATCTTGTAGATCGCCGGGTACATGAACATTCCCAGCAGAGGGATACCCGGAGTGATGATCTGGAGGTAGGCGCCCATGTTCGCGATCAGATCCACCTTGAGGCCGAGGATCTTGCCGTCTTTGGTGGCGGCGATCTCGATGTCCTGAATCTGGTCGCGACCGTGGTGCGTGGCGACCATGTCCTCGCTGCGGGTCTCGGTCCACTTCACCGGGCGACCAAGCTTGCGAGCGAGTTGGGTGGCGAGCACTTCCTCCCGGTAGAGCTGGAGTTTGCCGCCGAAGCCGCCGCCCACGTCCGGGGCGATGATGCGCAGGTTGTTCTCCGGGATTCCGGTGACCAGCGCCATCAGCACGCGCAACACGTGCGCGATCTGCGTGGAGGACCACACGGTCATCTCGTCGCTCATGCCCATCGGCGCAGCAACGACCGATCGCGGTTCCATGAACGCCGGGATCAGGCGCTGGTTGATGAAGCGACGCTTGACTACGACGTCTGCCTTGGCCTTGACGTCGTCGTACCCTCCGCCGAGGTTGTAGACGTAGCAGGAGTTGGTGCCGGCGTCGTCGTGCACGAGAGCCGAACCCGGAGCGAGCGCGGCCTCCATGTCGACCACAGCGTCGAGGGGTTCGTAGTCGACCTCGATGGCATCGAGGGCATCGGCGGCGTGGACGGGATCGGTTGCGAGGACTACCGCCACAGCGTCGCCAACCTGGCGAACCTTGCCCTTGGCCAATGCTGGGAAGTCGGGCATCACGATGTCGTCGGTGACCGGCCACACGCACGGAATGGATCCGTTCAGATCACCAAGTTCCTCGGCGCTGTAGGCAGCGATCACATTCGGACGCGACAGCGCAGGCGTCACGTCGAGCTTGGTGATCTTCGCGTGCGCGTAGGGGCTGCGCAGGATCGCCATATGCAGCGTGCCTGGCAGTTGGATGTTGTCGGTCCAGTTGGTGCGACCGTGCAGGAGCTTGGCGTCTTCCTTGCGCTTAATCGGACGCCCAAGCGGCGTTGAGGTATCGACTGTTTCGGTCACTTGGCACCTCCCATGAGTTCAGCGGCCTTTTCGACCGAGCGGACGATGTTGTGGTAGCCGGTGCACCGGCACAGGTTGCCTTCCAGTCCTTCGCGGATCTCGGTTTCGTTCGGGTTCGGATTCTCCCCGAGCAGATCGATCGTGGACATCACCATGCCTGGTGTGCAGTAACCGCACTGCAGGCCGTGGCACTCCTTGAATGCGGTCTGCACCGGATGCCAGTCATCGCCGGTAGAGATGCCTTGGATAGTGGTGACGCTCGCGCCATCGGCCTGAACGGCCAGGACGCTGCATGACTTCACGCTGCGGCCGTTCAGCAAGATGGTGCAGGCGCCGCAGTTAGATGTGTCGCAACCCACGACGGTTCCGACCTTGCCCAGTTCATTGCGCAGCCAGTGAACCAAGAGGGTGCGCGGCTCGACTTCCCCCTCGTACTGGGTGCCATCCACATTCACGGAGATGTGTTGCATGGATGCCCTTCCTTCGATGATCGGGTGTTGTGGATCACACGCTAGGAGGGAAATCCGCCCTTTGGGAGGTTTTTGTCACATCTGGTGGGCGCTGGCGCGATTCGGACCGGCCACCGGGCGTTGGCCTAGGGTTCCATTCGATGACCGACCAAACTCAGCAGGTGGACGCCGAACTGGCGCCAGAGGTCCCGGGGAGCCCTCCGCGGACCTACCTGGTGTGGTCCGCCCTCGCTGCAGCGTTGTTGTTCTTGCCGATCGGCCTCGTTGCACTGTTCTTCAGCATCCGCACCGAGGTGCTGCTGCGGCGCGGGGAAACCGACCGGGCCCGGCGGACATCGCGGGCGGCCCTGGCGCTGATCATCCTGACCGTCGTCGCCGGCGTTCTCGCCTACGTGGTCGTGATCGGTGGCCTGCTGGCCCTCGGCGCGTTCAGCGGCGGTTAGGAGAGATCTCGGGAATCACTAGGCTCCGCGGGGTGGACAGGAATCCGGTTCTCGTCGTCGATTTCGGCGCCCAGTACGCGCAGCTGATCGCCCGGAGGGTTCGCGAAGCGCGGGTGTATTCGGAGATCGTCCCGCACTCGATCACCGTTGAGGAAGTCCGCGACAAGGCTCCCGCCGCCATCATCTTGAGCGGTGGCCCGGCAAGCGTCTACGCCGAGGGCGCTCCGAGCTTCGACTCAGCGATCTTGGAACTGGGCATTCCGATATTCGGTATCTGTTACGGCTTCCAGGTGATGGCGCAAGGTCTTGGTGGATCGGTTGCACGGACAGGGGGCAGCGAATACGGCGGCACATCGTTGAATGTGGTGGAGCCCGGGACCTTGATGGATGGGTTGCCCGCGACGCAAAACGTGTGGATGTCGCATGGTGACAGCGTCGAGCGCGCTCCCGAAGGTTTCTCGGTGCTCGCCAGCACCCAGGGCGCGCCCATCGCAGCATTCGAGAGCACCTCTCGGCAGTTGGCTGGCGTTCAGTTCCACCCAGAAGTAGTTCACACCGCGCACGGTCAGCGCATGCTTGAGCACTTCTTGTGGCGCATCGCCGGCTGCGAGCCGAGTTGGACGATGTCGAGTGTCATTGATGAGCAGGTCGAACGTATTCGGGAACAAATCGGTTCGTCACGAGTTATCTGCGGATTGTCCGGCGGTGTCGATTCAGCGGTGGCTGCTGCGTTGGTGCAGCGGGCGGTGGGCGATCAACTTACGTGCATCTTCGTTGACCATGGCCTGTTGCGTGCCGGGGAAGCCGAGCAAGTGGAACGCGATTTCGTTGCCGCAACGGATGTGCGTTTGGTTGTGGTGGACGCTCGGGAACGATTCCTACGCGAGCTTGCAGGCGTAGAGGACCCGGAAACCAAGCGCAAAATCATCGGCAGGGAATTCATCCGCGTGTTCGAAGATGCTGCGCGCCAGGTGGTGGAGGAAGCTGAGGGCTCGGACGGTGCAGCCGTGGAGTTCTTGGTCCAGGGAACGTTGTACCCGGACGTGGTCGAGTCAGGTGGCGGTTCGGGCACCGCGAACATCAAGAGTCACCACAACGTGGGCGGACTACCCGATGATCTGCAGTTCACGCTGGTAGAGCCCTTGCGCACCCTGTTCAAAGATGAAGTGCGCCGCGTGGGCCTCGATCTGGGTTTGCCCGAGGAAATCGTCTGGCGTCACCCATTCCCCGGCCCGGGTTTGGCGATCCGGATTATCGGTGCAGTCGATGAGGACCGACTGCGGATCCTGCGTGCCGCGGATGCGATCGCCCGCGAGGAACTCAGCGCGGCAGAGCTGGATCGCGACGTGTGGCAGTTCCCGGTTGTGCTGCTTGCGGATGTCCGTTCGGTGGGAGTGCAAGGAGACGGACGCACCTATGGACACCCGATCGTTTTGCGGCCCGTGTCCAGTGAAGACGCCATGACAGCAGATTGGTCCCGGCTGCCCTATGACCTCATCGCACGAATTTCGACGCGCATCACGAATGAAGTGCCAGATGTGAACCGCGTCGTGTTGGATGTAACGAGCAAGCCTCCGGGGACTATCGAGTGGGAGTAGTTGCCACTCGGAAATAGACACGAGTGGGAGTAGTTGCCACTCGGAAATAGACACGAGTGGGAGTAATGCCGTGGATTTCGTCTACAACCTGATCTTGATCCTGCACTTCATCGGTCTGGCAAGTGTGGTCGGTGGGTTCCTTGTGCAGATGAGGTCCGCCGAGAAGGGCGTGAACCCGGCGATGCTGCATGGTGCGCTCACCCAGTTGGTGACGGGCCTGCTTCTGGTCGGTCTGCCGGAAATGGGCGTTGCGACTCCGTACACCGGTTGGGAGAGTTGGGATCACGCGAAGATCGCCGTGAAATT